>NZ_JBIIVN010000143.1:0-6762 GCF_044339385.1 Collimonas sp.
TAACATTTCCATGGTGATCACCTTATATCTCCTGCCTAAAAATTAGACAGGACAAGTAGAACACCTGGGTCAATTTTGAATCAGCACTATGCCCTTTGCTGGGTCAATTTTCGGTCAGCCGTAACACACTTATCATTATGAATAACGAGTGGTGAAAATTCAGCTAAATATTTGATTTATTTAACTAATTTTCATATTGTTTGGTGGGCCCCCCCAGAGTCGAACTGGGCACCAACGGATTATGAGTCCGCTGCTCTAACCAAGCATGAGCTAGGGGCCCAATTCCCGACGACTGTCGCACGACACTTCGGTGATTTACCGGACTGTCGGTCAACGATATCTTGAAATGCAGGCAAGTCTTGTATTATAGAAAAATACCGGGGCTAAAGGTAGCGTAAGTTACAGTGAATCAGCCAAAATACTGAATGATTCACTGTTAGATTCAATATTATCTCGCTTAATTACCTTCCAGGAAGCTTTTCAGCTTGTCGGAGCGCGATGGGTGGCGCAGCTTGCGCAGCGCTTTAGCCTCTATTTGACGGATCCGCTCACGCGTTACGTCGAACTGTTTGCCGACCTCTTCCAGCGTGTGGTCGGTCGACATTTCGATGCCGAAACGCATGCGCAACACCTTGGCTTCGCGTGGGGTCAGCGAATCGAGGATGTCCTTGACGACGCCGCGCATCGATGCGTGCAACGCTGCATCGGCCGGTGCCAGGGTGTTGTTGTCCTCGATGAAATCGCCCAGATGCGAGTCGTCGTCGTCGCCGATCGGTGCTTCCATCGAAATCGGTTCTTTGGCGATCTTCATGATCTTGCGGATCTTATCTTCCGGCATTTCCATCTTGATCGCCAATGTTGCCGGATCCGGCTCCGCGCCGGTTTCCTGCAAGATTTGGCGCGAGATGCGGTTCATCTTGTTGATCGTTTCGATCATGTGCACCGGAATACGGATGGTGCGAGCCTGGTCGGCGATCGAACGGGTGATGGCCTGACGGATCCACCATGTCGCATAAGTCGAGAATTTGTAGCCGCGGCGATATTCGAACTTGTCTACCGCCTTCATCAACCCGATGTTGCCTTCCTGAATCAGATCCAGGAATTGCAAACCGCGGTTGGTGTATTTCTTGGCGATGGAAATAACCAGACGCAAGTTGGCTTCGGTCATCTCGCGCTTGGCCATGCGCGCTTTGCGCTCGCCGGCACCCATTTTCTTGTTGATACCGCGCAGGTCTGGCAGAGGCAGCACGACGCGCGCCTGCAGATCAATCAGGCGTTGCTGTAGTTCTTTGACTGCCGGCACATTACGGCTTAGCACTGTGCTGTACGCGTGATTGCCGGCAACTTCGCCGTCAACCCAGTCAAGATTGGTTTCATTGCCCGGGAAAACCTTGATGAAGTGCGTGCGCGGCATGCCGCACTTGTTGACCGCAACGTCCAGAATCTGGCGCTCGATCTGACGCACTTCGTCAACCTGGCCGCGCAGCGTATCGCACAGTTTTTCGACGACCTTGGCGGTAAAGCGGATGCCGAGCAATTCGTTGGAAATGATTTCCTGGGCTTTGATATACGGTTTCGAGTTATAGCCTTCTTTTTCGAAAGCCTTGCGCATCTTGTCGAATTGCGTGGAAATGGTTTCGAATTTGGCCAGCGCTTCGCGCTTCAATTGTTCCAACTGTTCAGCCGAGAAGCCGGCCGCGCCGGATGACGAGCTGGCGTCATCTTCTTCGTCCTCTTCTTTTTCGTCTTCTTCGTCTTCTTCGCTATCGTCGTCGGCCGCAGGCGCGGCTGCACTTAAGGCTGCGGCTTCATCTGTCTGGTTGGGGTCAACCAGACCGTCAACGATTTCATCGATCTTGATTTCGTCTTTGGAGATTTTATCGGCGGCCAGCAGGATTTCGGCGATGGTGGTCGGGCAAGCCGAAATCGCCTGAATCATGTCTTTCAGGCCGTCTTCGATACGTTTGGCGATTTCGATTTCGCCTTCGCGGGTGAGCAGCTCGACTGAACCCATTTCACGCATATACATGCGCACCGGGTCGGTGGTGCGGCCGAAGTCCGAATCGACGGTCGATAGCGCGGCTTCAGCCGCTGCCTCGGCGTCGTCATCGCTGGCGACGGTGGCAACGTTGTCGGACAGCAGCAATGTCTCTGCGTCAGGCGCCTGTTCGTAGACGGCAATCCCCATGTCGCTGAACGTACCGATGATGCCTTCAATGGCTTCCGGGTCGATAATGTTTTCAGGCAGGTGATCGTTGATTTCGGAGAAGGTCAGGAAGCCGCGCTCCTTGCCCATCTTGATCAGGGTCTTGAGCTTTTGACGACGTGCTTCGAGCTCTTCTTCGCTAACTTCGGTATCGGACGAGAACGCGTCTTTCAACAACGCCTTTTCCTTGGCTTTGCGATCCTTGGCTTTGGCCTTGTCGACGGCTTTCAGTTCAGCGCGTTCGACCGCGTTCAGCGCCGCTACTTCATCGTTCTCAGGTTGGAATTCTTTTGGCTTGCGACCACGACGTCCCGGCACCTTGACCGACGGCAGGATATAGCCGGAGGTGTCAATCGCCGCCAGTGTTGCGGCATCCGTGGTTTGACTTACGCCTGATCCAATCATCACGCTAACATCGGCCTTGACCGGAGCCGCGGCTGCATTTTTGGATGATTTGACGACTTTGAGTTGAGGTTTCTTGTTTGTCACAGGGGCTTTCGATTTCACAGATACTGGTTTTGCAACAGTTCTTGATGCACTTTTTTTCGTGGTCGTCGCAGTTGCTTTAGAAGCGACTTTCTTGCTTACGGGCTTAGTCGGCGTTTCCGGTGGAACGGCCGTTTTCTTTAAGGAGGATTTCGGTGTTGAGGAAGAGGCGCTTGATCTGGCCGCTGCCGGCTTCGCATTTTTAACGGAAAGTGTCAGGGATTTTGCAGGTCTCTTCATTGCGTTCGCCATGGAATCAAATATCAATTTGGTTACACTGATTTGCGCTATGGTTACTACTGCCTGCAGTCTGTCCGTTTAAATTTTACCAAGTTTAAATCGCCGACAAAGCCGCCTGCGAACCACATCTCTCTACGTTCCTAACTATCTTCCTATTTCTCTCGCTCAAACAAAACTGGTGTTACTATCAATTCATCAGCCAAATCGGCTGCTTCTAAGGCGTTGAATCTAAAGCTTTTAATTATAGCATATGGAGGGGCTTTGCTCCAATCGAAGCGCCCCGGAATCTGCCTGGGCGGGCTTCATCGCGATCTGAATCTGCCGGGTTGCGGCAAGTTGCTAGCGCAAACTGGTTTCCGCTTCGGCTTCGCGTCGCAATTGCTCCTGCTTTTGCATCAAATCCCGATAGCGCTGGCGTGCTTCGTCAGTGCCCAGCCCGGATGCCGCCAATTGATCAAGTTCTTCCTTCAATATCTTCATTTTAGTCTGGCGAATTGCACCTGCTAGTTCTAATCTTGCAGCTTCTGTTTCCGATTCCGATTCGGCGGCAATTTCCGCGATCAATGAGTCAAAATCTTCGCCGCCGTCGCGTAAATGTTCGGCCAGCGTTGCAAAATTGGCCTGGCCGCCCATTTCGTGGCTGGCGGTAATCAGACGTGCCAGCATTTCTGCCCGATCCGGCGCAAAGTGCGCTACCGCATCCAGCGCCGAATCGTCCAGTTCGGATGCAAAGGCCGGATGTGCCACCAGCAGGCGAATGATTTGCCGCTCCAGTCCCACCGGGGCAGGGCGGTTGCTGCGTGGCGGCGCACGGCGTGCGGCGGCAATCGGCTTGGTTAGCTCGAACAGTGATTCGATTTCAGCCGGCGTCGATTGCGTCAGTTGCGCCAGTCCGCGGACAATTTGCAGCCGCAATGAGGATGGCGGCATCGATTGCAGCAGAGGTTTGGCATCGAATTGGGCTCGTGCTCGTCCTTCTGATGTATTCAAATCGGCTTCGGCTGTGACCTCGTTGAGTAAAAATTGCGACAACGGCATCGCGTCATGGATTTGCTGCTCAAATGCCTCTGCACCCATTTCTCTGACAAAACTGTCTGGATCGTGTTCCTGCGGCAGAAACAGAAATTTGATGACTTTGTCATCGGTGGCGTGTGGCAAGCAGGCATCCAGTGCGCGTCGTGCAGCCTTGCGGCCGGCGCGATCGCCATCGAAACTGAATACTACCTGGTCGGTCTGGCGCAGCAGTTTATGCACATGAGTCGGCGTGCAAGCAGTTCCCAAAGTGGCTACCGCTTGCGGAAATCCCAACTGGGCCAGCGCCACTACGTCCATATAACCCTCGGTTACCAGCACATAACCTGCATCGCGGATTGCTTGACGCGCTTCGAACAAGCCATACAGTTCGCTTCCCTTCTGAAATAGAGGTGTTTCCGGCGAATTCAAGTACTTCGGCTCACCGCCATCGAGCACCCGGCCACCAAAACCGATTACCTGACCTTTTGTATTGCGAATTGGAAACATGATCCGATCGCGAAATCGGTCATAGCGTTTGCGGTTATTGCCTTCTTCATCGGTGCGGTCGATCACTAGCCCGGCCTCGACCAGTGCCGTGACGTCGTAATCGGGAAAGACCTGACGTAAGCTGTCCCAGTGGTCGGGCGAGTAGCCAAGGCCAAACCTGGCGGCGATTTCACCGGTCAGGCCGCGTCGTTTCAGGTAGTCGACTGCATGTGTCGCGCTGCGCAATTGCTGCCGATAGAAATCGCAGGCGCTGTTCATCGCCTCCGACAAGGCAAGGCTCTTGGCTTGGTACTCGGCGCGTTGCGCAGGTGGAATTTTGTCGTCGTTGTCCGGTACCGTCATGCCGACGTCTTGCGCCAAGTCTTTGACGGCTTCGACAAAACCCAGTCCGGAGTAATCGATCAGAAAGCTGATCGCGGTGCCATGCGCGCCGCAGCCGAAACAGTGATAAAACTGCTTGGTCGGGCTGACCGTGAAGCTCGGTGATTTTTCGCTATGGAACGGGCACAAACCCATCAGGTTTGCGCCGCCTTTTTTCAACTGGACGTACTTTCCCACCACGTCGACAATGTCGACGCGGTTGAGGAGGTCCTGGATAAACGATTGCGGGATCACGTAGAGTCGAGAGGGCTGCCAGCGCGAGATGGGTTGTGTTCGGTGTTCAGGCGTTGGTCAGCGCAGTTTTTACCATAGCCGATACCGCAGTCATGTCGGCACGGCCAGCCAGCTTTGGCTTGAGTATGGCTATTACCTTGCCCATGTCTTGCGCGCCGGCGGCGCCGCTGGCGCTAACGGCTGCTGCCACCTCGGCTTGTATTTCCGCTTCCGACACGCCTGCCGGCATGTATGTCGTGAGAATGACGAGTTCGGCTTTTTCGATGTCTGCCAGGTCTTGTCGGCCACCGGCTTCAAACCGGGTGATTGAGTCTTTGCGCTGCTTGATCATTTTTTCGATGATCGCCAGTACCTGAGCGTCGTTCAGTTCGATGCGCTCATCGACTTCCTTCTGTTTCATCGCGGCGGTAATCAGCCGGATCGTCCCTAGTTTTGCCGTGTCCTTGGCGCGCATCGCCGCTTTCATGTCTTCGGTAATCTGTTCTTTCAAGCCCATGCAGTTCTCCAAGTAGTGGTGTTTTCCGTATTGGCCGGAAAATCAAGGTGCCGGAATGCGGTGAGATTTTATCGTTGGTTTTTATCGCAAGAAAATACATTGCGATAAATGAAAAAAAAACGGAAAAAAACGGCAAAACCCGCTGCGGAGCAACACCGGAGCGGGTTTGTAACGCTATTCAATCAACCGCACCAGGTGCGATGAAGAACTAGTGCAAATATTAGTACAGTTTTTTCGGCAATTGCTGGCTGCGAATGCGCTTGTAATGACGCTTGACAGCGGCTGCCAGCTTACGCTTACGTTCAGCAGTTGGCTTTTCGTAAAATTCACGTGCACGCAACTCAGTCAGCAAACCTGTTTTTTCAATGGTGCGCTTGAAGCGACGCATAGCGACTTCGAACGGCTCGTTTTCTTTAAGACGAATTGTGGTCATGTAAATTAAAACCAAGTTTGTGTAGGGAAGAACTGGATTATAGCGGGTAAAACCAATAAATGGAAGTCTTATCCAGCTTTGAATCAATCTTGCCGCGAATTTGCAACATCTTTTTGTCACATTTTTTTCTTGCTCAGATTGTTATGTCTTTGCTTTGCCGCGATTGCGATCCAAAAACAAGGCTAGGGCGCTGCCGGCTATCGCGCCGATAAACAGCCCTACAGCAAGAAACACACTGAGTTTGGGGAAGTAAGGTTTTTCCGGCACAAAAATGGCGTCAACCAGCATGGTCGGGAACGCATTGATTCTTGTGCGGACCTCAACCAGACTTGCTTGCTCCGTCGTCAGGCTTCGTATTAACTCCTCCTGTTTGGCCAGCAAGTTGATCGCTACTACGCTAGGTTCAAATTTGGCACCGGCTGCCGAGGCATTCTTCAAACTCAAATCCAGGCGGTTTCTCTCGGGAGTCGCTTGCGCCATTTGGAGCGCATTGTTCTGTAGTCTTGCATCCAGGTTTTTGATCATCGGTGCCGAGCGCATGTTGTGCGTATCGATGAGTGCCTTGACTGCCGCATTCAGATTAGTTTCTGCTTCACTTCGTGAGAAGCCAGCCGCCCTGACATCGACGAAGTCGGTATTTTTTCCAGCCGTAGCCTTCAGGGTTTTGCGGAAAAGGCGGGTCCGAACATCGCTATCTTCATTCAGCGGCAGGCCCGCCGCGTTTAACGCTTGATCTTGTAATTGACGTTGTTTGAAGCGCTCAGC
>NZ_JBIIVN010000144.1:0-6759 GCF_044339385.1 Collimonas sp.
ATCCAGTGCCACCTTCGCTTTTTGTTGCCCGCTGAAACTGTTTCGTTTTAATTCGTTCATATCCTGCCTTCGTTGTTCAGTGCAGGATACTCCTTAAACTATTGTCCGGATTTCCGGGTCCACTATAAAACTCATGCCGGCATGCCTGAAGGCTGACGCTGCGGCAAAGATGAAAAACACTATTCAGTTCGATATTTCGAGCCCGATGTACTTGCGTATCGATGATGGAAAATGCAGCGCCCATGACGGCGTGGCCGAGGCCCCCGATGTGGCGTTGACGATGGCGGACGACGATCTGAAAGCATTACTCAAGGGCGAGCTTAACGGCGCCATGGCGTTCATGAGCGGCAAGCTGAAGTTGAAGGGCGACTTAATGCTGGCGCAGCGGATTCCGTCGCTGTTTGACGCCACTAAATTTCCTGCTGCATAAAAATTAAAAAATCCCGGCCAGCAATCTGCAGCGGCGCTCTTCGCCGGTGCTGGTGGAAATTTCAGAAACACATCAGCCGACCTTGTTGGCTGATAAAAAAAGCGCTTACTGTTTTAAGTAAGCGCTTTTTTTATATTCGCCGACCAGATTTTATTTTCTCATCGGCCATAACAAGTTGGTTGTTATGCGAAATTCTTCGAAGCGAATTCCCAGTTAGCCAATGCCCAGAATGCTTCCAGATATTTTGGACGGGCATTGCGGTAGTCGATGTAGTAAGCGTGTTCCCAGACGTCGACAGTGATCAATGGCTTAGCGTCAGTAGTCAATGGCGTCGCTGCGTTGGAGGTCGACACCAGGCCGAGCGAACCATCAGCGTTTTTCACCAGCCAGGCCCAGCCGGAACCGAAAGTGCCGACTGCAGTCTTGGTCAGTTCTTCCTTGAACTTGTCGAACGAATCCCATTTGGCGTTGATCGCATCTGCCAATGCGCCGGTTGGTGCGCTGCCGCCCCCCTTGCTTTGTGGCGCCAGGCTGTGCCAGTAGAAAGTGTGGTTCCAGATTTGCGCCGCATTGTTGAAAATGCCACCGGACGATTTCTTGACGATTTCTTCCAGTGAGGCGTTTTCGAATTCGGTACCTGGGATCAGGTTGTTCAGGTTAGTCACATAGGTTTGGTGGTGCTTACCGTAGTGAAATTCCAGGGTTTCTTTGGAGATGTGCGGTGCCAGTTCATCCAGGCCGTACGGCAGGGGCGGGAGAGTGTGTGCCATGGTGTGTGTCCTTCCTATAGTTTTATTGGGAATACAAGAATCTGTTGTGTGGTTAATTGCTTCGTTTGAACAGCTTCCGGGAAAGCTATTGTAAAGCCCTTTATCTATTCCATGCAGCGACCTGACGATTTCTATTGTTTTCACTAATTTGCATCTACTCTAAAGTCGGCTGGACGCTTTCTATGCCGACCTTGGCACTGCCTTCGGCCAATTGCACTGTAACAAAATGCCTTGGCTGTAACGCCAGCGGCGTGCGAATAACTTTGCCCTTGGCATCGGAGACGATGGCGTAGCCTCGTTCCAGCGTGCGCTGCGGATTCAATAATTCCAGTTGAGCGTTGAGGGCCACCAGCGTGTGTCGGCCGAGCCGGCTATGCGCGATGCTCGCACTGTTGAGGCGACGGCTCTGTTCGAGCAGTTTGCTGCGGCGCGCTGTGGTATCCGGCACCTGTGCCGATAAACGCGTGCGCAGGTTCAGCAGCGCATAGCGGGATTGAGTCAGCGGGATGCGGGTGGCGTGCAGCAGCCTGGCCTGCAGGCTTTGCAGCTTGAGACGCTCGTGAGTGATAGTGGTGGCGGGGCTGATAAGTCGTCGGTTCAGCCAGTCCAGAGTCTGGCTGGCCTCGTTGAGTCTGCGTTGTATCGCGCTGGTAAGGTCGTCTGCATGGGCGGCCAGCATCGCCAGCCAATCGGCGCGTGCCAGCGTTGTCAGTTCTGCGGCTGCGGTCGGCGTGGCGGCGCGCAGGTCAGCGGCGAAATCGGCAATCGTGAAATCGGTTTCGTGACCGACACCTGAAATTACCGGCATTGGCGCCGCGACAATGGCTCGCGCTACGGCTTCATCGTTGAAGCACCATAAATCCTCGATACTGCCGCCGCCGCGGCACACCAACAGCACATCGCACTCAACGCGGGCCGCCGCAGTGTTGATGGCGCGTGCAATTTTTTTCGCAGCGCCGTCGCCTTGCACCGGCGTTGGATACAGAATCACGCGCACGTGCGGCGCACGCCGCACCAGTGCGGTCAGGATGTCGCGCAGCGCTGCCGCCTGCGGGCTGGTGACGATGCCGATGCATCTGGCGAAAGGTGGCAGCAGCCTTTTGCGGGCCGGGTCGAACAAGCCTTCGGCTTGCAGTTTTTCCTTCAGGCGCAGGAAGGCTTCATACAGGTTGCCGATACCGGCGCGTCGGATCGCTTCGACGCTGAGTTGATAGTCGCCGCGCGGCGCGTACAGAGTGACCAGCGCCCGCACCTCGATCTTATCGCCGTCGCGCGGGACAAAGCCGACGTGTTGAGCGCGGCCCTTAAACATTACAGCGCGTACCTGGGCGGCATCATCTTTGAGCGTGAAATACCAATGACCGGAAGCGTAGCTTTTGAAATTCGATACTTCGCCGCAGACCCAGGCCAACGGAAAGCTGCGTTCCAGCATCCGCGACACTGCCTGGTTCAAAGCGGAAACGGTTAACACGGGTGGCCCGCCTGTGCGGTTGTCGGTGGCGCTGGAGAGATTCATGCGAGCTTTCGATTTACTGATTGGTCAGAAGCGCCGACATTGTAAAGCACAGTTGCTGCACATTGATGTAAAAGTGAGGAAAATCAAAGGCTTGTCCTGATCGCAGTGTGCTTGCACACAAGCTTATCCACATAATCTGTGGGTAAGTCTGAATCATTGCTGTGCTGTGGATATTCGTAAATATCGCCATGTCAAAACAACCATGAATAACTGTTGAAGAGTCTCATCATTGTCAAATAATCGCCCTTAAACTGCTGCTAAATGGGTATTTGACCAGATCCGTCACATGACTAAAAACTTGTTTTCAATCAAGGACTTCGCGTGAATCGAGTGTGTTTGTTCACAAAGTTATCCCCAAAATCTGTGGAAAACTTTTGCTGCGCAGCGTCTGAAAATTCTGCCCGTTTTTCAAGCAGTGTAAAAAATTCCTTCTAAATCATCGGCTTAAGTGTCGATTGCAGTACTTATCCACAACCTTGCTCACATAATGTGTGCGGAACTCCGGATGCTGGACGGCGCGCCGCGTAGTCTCGATCAAAATTCACCGGTTCGGCGCTGCGTACGCTTGCTCGTAACGCCTCAACAAGTTACATTCTGCATCCATGCAGATGAACCCTTCATCTGCTGCAGTCGCTATCGATCCCGACGTCACCAAGGAGTTTCTTTTGTTTGCCATTATCCAAGCAGCGGGCTGGCCGATCTGGCTGTTGCTCATTGCCTCTATTATTGCCACGGCATTGATTATCGAACGCCTGGTCTATCTGCGCCGGTCGCGCATTTTGCCGCCGCAACTTTTGCAGGAAGTGATCCGGGTCTACCACAACGGCAAGATCAACGCCGAAGTTCTGACCAACCTGGAAACCAATTCGCCGCTGGGTAAAGTGCTGGCTGCCGGTTTGCGCAACGTGGACGTACCGCGCGACATCATGAAGGAGTCGATCGAAGAAGCAGGGCAGGCTACCGCTCATGAACTGGAACGTTTCCTGACCACGCTTGGCACGATTGCCTCGCTGGCGCCGCTGATGGGGCTGTTTGGGACGGTGGTAGGGATGATCGAAATTTTTGGCGCAACCAATGGCGCCGGCGCCGATCCGGCGCAACTCGGCCACGGCATTTCGGTGGCCCTGTACAACACCGGTTTTGGTCTGGCGATCGCCATGCCTGCGCTCATTTTTTATCGCCATTTCCGTGCGCTGGTCGATAGCTTCATCGTCGACATGGAGCAGCAGGCGGTAAAGTTCGTCGATACCGTTCATGGGGCGCGGAAGTAAAATGAACTTCCGCAAAGGCAAGGGCCGTGACGACCCAGAAATCAACCTGATCCCGTTCATCGACGTATTGTTGGTGATCGTGATCTTCCTGATGGTCACCACCAGCTACAGTAAATTCACTGCACTACAGATCACCTTGCCCACAGCCGATGCCGACAAGGCAGTGCAGCAGCCGTCGGAGATCAACGTCGCTGTCAATCCGCAGGGGCAGTACGCGATCAATAACGTACCAGTATCGTCCAGAGATGCAGCGGCGTTAGCATTGGATTTGAAGAGCGCAGCACAAGGCGACACCCAGTCCGCTTCGGGTAAAGCCGATCCTGTCGTGATCATCAACGCCGATGCGCTGGCAACCCACCAGACCGTGATCAATGTACTGGAAGCGGCGCGTCTGGCCGGTTTCGACAAGATCACGTTTGCCGCCCAGACCAGTGGCCACAAATAAGCCAACGCTCCGTAACACTACCGAATCGATCCTGGGCGCTGCCTGGCAGCGGCGCGGTGTACTGGCTTGCTTGCTATGGCCGCTGTCGTTGCTGTTCCGGCTGATTGGCGCCCTGCGGCGCGGTTTGTACGCGGCGGGGGCGTTGCGCAGTAAGCGTTTGCCAGTGCCGGTGATCGTGGTCGGCAATATTTTTGTTGGCGGTACCGGCAAGACGCCGCTGACGATCTGGCTGGTTCAAATGCTACGCCACGCCGGTTACGGGCCCGGGGTGATATCGCGTGGCTATGCCGCACCATCGGCAGATGGTAAATCATCGGTGCAGCATGTTACGGAAACTTCACTGGCGCTCGACGTTGGCGATGAACCGCTGCTGATCGCTATGCACGGACAATGTCCTGTGGTGGTCGGACGCGACCGGGTTGCCGCCGCCGAGGCGCTGCTGCAGGCGCATCCCGAAGTCAACCTGATCTTGTCCGACGACGGCTTGCAGCATTACCGTTTGCAGCGCGATATTGAAATCATGTTGTTCGATTCACGCGGCGTTGGCAATGGCTGGCTGCTGCCAGCCGGACCGCTGCGCGAACCGGCATCGCGCCGGCGCGACTTTACGATAGTCAACGCAGCGTTGATCCCGTCGTCCATGCCAGCCGCATCAATCCGTATGCAACTGGCCGGTGAGCACGCCGTGCAGTTGGCCGATCCGGCCCAGCCCCGCTCGCTTGCTGATCTGCGCGATCCGGTATTGCGGCTGGCCGCGGCTGCCGGCATCGGTAATCCGCAGCGCTTTTTCTCAATGCTAAGCGACGCGGGGCTGGTGTTCGACGCGCTTGCCTTGCCCGATCATTATGATTTCTCCGACAATCCTTTTGCCGCGTTGACGGCCGATCTGATTCTGATCACGGAAAAGGATGCAGTAAAATGTCGACAAATACAAACTATCAAGCATGACCCGCGGATCTGGGTCGTGCCGGTGATGGCGCAGATCGATCCGGCGCTGTCGCATCAAATACATCAAATTCTGGAGAAACTCCGTGGACATCCGATTGCTTGACATCCTGGTTTGCCCGATCTGCAAAGGTCCGCTGCAATACGACAAGAAAGCCTTGGAGCTGATTTGTAACGCCGACAAGCTGGCCTATCCGATCCGCGACGGCATTCCGATCATGTGGGCCGACCAGGCACGCGACATGAATGCCGCGCCGGAACTGGCAGCGCCAGCGGCACCGCGTTAAGTAATCAGTAAGCGATATTTTTCTTGTGAAATCGTTAATGCCTTTTACCGTCATCATTCCTGCACGTCTGGCCTCTACCCGCCTGCCCAACAAGCCCTTGGCCGATATTGGCGGCAAGCCGATGATCGTGCGTACCGCAGAACGCGCTGCGCTCTCTGGCGCGACGCAAGTCATCGTTGCCACCGACCATGCAGAAATCCTGGCAGTGTGTGCCGAGCATGGCATTGCCGCGCGCCTGACGCGCACCGACCATCCTTCCGGTACCGACCGCATCGCTGAGGTGGCGGCCGCACTCGGATTGGCGGCAGATGCGGTGGTGGTCAACGTGCAAGGCGATGAGCCAATGATCGATCCGGCGCTGATCGCGGCAACCGCGGCGCTGATCAGCAGCGAGGTACCGATGGCGACCGCCGCGCACGCGATTGACGCAGCGGCTGATGCCTTCAATCCGAACGTGGTCAAGGTGGTGCTGAATCAGGCCGGGCGGGCCCTATATTTTTCACGGGCAACTATCCCATGGCATCGGGACGGTTTTGCCCATACCCGGCACAGCTTGCCGCCAGCATACGCGCCGTTGCGTCACATCGGCTTATATGCCTACAGCAATAATTTTTTGCAAATTTATCCGACGTTGGCGGTGTCGCCACTAGAGCAGATCGAAGCGTTGGAACAGCTGCGGGTGTTATGGCACGGCTATGCGATTGCGGTTCATATCGCGGTTTCACCTCCCGCCGTCGGCGTTGATACGCCGGAGGATCTGGAGCGAGTCAGGCTTGCATTTAGCGGGTCCTCTGGCGGTGCATGAGCGCCGCCACAGCGCAGCAATTCAGGGTTTGCGCCATCGATGTGAAAACAGAAATAGTGTTGCGAACCGGCTGTTTGGTAAAATTGTATGGTAAGTTTCATGCAAAGATAGCGATATGTAGATAAAAGCATATCGGGAGACGTTGCTGCGCACACCATCAAGCGCGCCGTCGCCACTGAGCTTCCCCCGAAATTTAGTCTTCCATAGGTAACGTAAAATCAACGATCCTTTGGAAAGACCAGCAATGAAGAAGATACCAAAACAGATGTACACGGCGGAGTTCAAGGAGC
>NZ_JBIIVN010000145.1:0-6741 GCF_044339385.1 Collimonas sp.
CAGCATTCGACGCTTGGCTATCGTTCACCCTGCCAGTATTTAGATGACTGGCTCACTGAGCAACATCAGGAAAAACAGGCGGCATAAAAGCCACCTGTTGGACGACGAAAAATCGAGGGAAGCTCAGATCTCATTGGTGTTTCTTCGTATTTGTTGAGGTGTAGGAAGGAAACAATAGTATTTAATTTAAAGTAGTGGCGATGCCACATCTGAGCAGCGGCTTTGCTGACTGCTTGCTGTCTTTGCTTGCGGGGTAGGGGCGAAGTCGGGAGTAGGGAGTGGGAGTGGGGAGCAGCGGCTGGTGGTCTCGTTCATGCCGCCAATATGCGGCCGATGGCGGCGCTGTTGGTTGTGATTTTTTCCGTATCTTCGTACAGCAATCCGACCCGTTGCTGCAATCCGTGCCAGGCCGCCCAGCCACTGGCCTGGGCCGCTGCGGCGTCATGTGCGGGGATCGAGCCCACATCGCTCTGGCTCGAAACAGTGGCCGCGAGATGGGGGTTGAGCACTTGCTCAGCCCGCCCTAAGATCTGGCACACGTGCGTGGTGGCGGCATCCAACTGCGTATTCACCGCGTCATGCGGCATGCCTTCGGCGTTGCGCCGAAGCAGCATACGCAATGCTGCCACGTGTGCCATGATCAGGTAGTTCTGGACGATGAACTGGTTCAGGTTTTCTACTGCACGATGTTTGCTGACCGGTTCGTCGAGCATGCGCACCAAGGTTGATACCAATTCTGAAATATTGTCCAGAAAGCGCTTACGGCAAAGCCGATAAATGAAATCGTCGGCACTCTTGCCTTGCATCAGATTGTTGCTGGCTTCGAGGAAGCGCTGGTTGCTTTTTAATACATTGCGAATCAGTTGTGGCAAGGTGCGGTACTCCCAGCTTGGCAAGACGAAGCTGAATGCGGTGGCAATGGCGGCACCGATCAAGGTGTCCATCAGGCGTTCGCCGATCACATGGCCGCTGCTCGGGATGACCAGATTAATCTGTAGCAATATCTGCATACTGGCGGCGATTGCGGTGTAGCGGTATTTGACATAAATGAAGGCTGGCGCGGCGACAGTTGCCATGAACAGAAAGCCGAGCAGTGCCACCGGCTCGTGCACAAAGCGCAGAATCAGGGCGGTGGCGACGCAGCCGATCAAGGTGCCGATCAAACGATCGCTGCGACGCTGTTTGGTTTGGCTGAAGCTGGGTTTGAGAATAATGGCAATCGTCAGCACCACCCAGTAGCCGTGTCCGGCATACGGCAACGCATCGGCCGCCAGCAGGCCGCAGCAAATCGCCAGTGCCGCCCGTACCGAAAAACGGAAGGTTGGCGAGTGCCAGCGCAGGTTGGCCACCAGTACCCCCAACTGGTATTTTTGCTGCGTCAGAAACTGCGTCATGTCCTTGCTCAGCAATACCGGCAGCGGGCCTTGCACGCTTTGGGTGGCGTGGTGCAACTGGCCGATCATGTCGATTGCATCGCAGATCTTGCCGTAGGTGGCGCGCAGGACGTCCAGGGCTTCCTGCGGCACCTTGCCAGTCAACTCATCCTGTTGTAACTGCTGCAACTCGGCCTCGATTGAGCGCAATTCTGCCTTGTAGCTGATGCTGGCGAATGAGGCGCGCTTGCGGGTGACGGCATAGGTGATGGATTCGATATCCTTGGCCGCCTTGTTGACCAGGTCACGCAGGTAAGTGAGGACTTCTGCATCGGCCAGATGCTGGCGTAGGATAGCGTAATCGGTATGGGTGGAGAGGATATGTTCGTACAGATCAAACATGCCGAAATGGACTTGCACCAGGATCGCATCCTCCTGATTCTTCGGGTCGCGCAGTATCAGGTCGCGCGATGCCTGCTGCTTTTCCGCCAGCACAATTTGTTGGCGCACCAGGATATTGAACTGGCTGCTGAGGTCGGCATGCATATCATAAAAATCGGCCTTGATATTGATATAGCGCGCCAACTCAAATAGCGCTTCGGCCAGCACCTGTTGCTTGATACGGCTGCGCAGGAACCATGAAACGATCATGGAATAGGCAAGGTAGATCAGGCCGCCGGCCAGGAACAGGCCGGTGTGAAAGAACGCCTGTCCGACATTCATCGCGTTTTCCATCGACAAAGTCATTACGAACAGCGCTGAAAATTGCAGCGGCATAGCCTTTTTGCCATACACCAGCATCATGCTGGCGAGAAAAGTCACGATCACCAGCATCATGCTCAACAACCAGTGGAATGGCGCACACAGGCTGATGACAAGCGTGACCACAGTACACAGCAGCACGCTTGACAGCATTTCGTTGAACTTGTGGCGCAGGCTGCTCGGCAAATCCATCAGGCTGGTGGAGGGGGGGCGCCGATACAGACCGTCATCGCGGTTGGTAAATCCGAGAACTGCAGCACCAGCATGGTCAGGCCCACCACGCCGGTGGCGATCCGCAAACCAGTATAGAAATAATGGCTAAATATAAAGGTGCGCAGATCGAGGGCGTAGTGCATGTCTGGTCTTAAGCGTTGGCTGACAATGCGCAGAGTGTAACCCGTTTGGCCTTGAAGAATGATTGAAAAATGGCATAAAAAGCATGAATTTTTTATCGTTCAAGAGCTGCCGGTCTGCCGCCAGCCGTCAATCGGGAATTTGCCGTTGGTGCGCCCGTCGTTCTGCGAAATCGCCGGTTTTTACGCTTTTTTTATACTTTGTTTACACCCGTACCAGGACTCGTTACGACATTTTTAGAAGCTATCTCGATAGCCTGTCATTACCGTAACTAATCTGTAATGAGGGTGATGATGGACCTGGTAATGGATGCAATTTATGTTGCTGCAATCGCCGCGATGTTTGGCGTGACCTGGGCGCTGGCGCTTGGCTGCAAGAAGCTGGAGGATCGGCAATGAACCCGTTTTATGTACTTGGCGCGGTGCTGACCGTGGCGCTGCTGGCGTATCTGGTGGTGGCCTTGATCAACGCGGAGGATTTCTGACATGACCTCCCAATCCACCATGTTGTTGATCGCTTTCCTGGTGGCGCTGCTGGTATTGAGCTACCCGCTCGGAAAATTTATCGTGCAGGTAGCCGCAGGCTCGTCCGATCAGGCCCCGGTAAGCGGCTTCGGCTGGTTTAACCGGGCCGAGCAATGGTTGTATCGTTGTGCCGGGATCCAGGCCAAGTCTGAGATGAACTGGAAGACCTACGCGCTGGCATTGCTGCTTTTTAATACCATCGGCGCACTGGCGACGTATTCGCTGCAACGCTTGCAGTTCTGGTTGCCGTTGAATCCGCAGCACTTTGCCAATCTCAGCTCGGATTCGGCGTTCAATACCGCTGTCAGCTTTATCAGCAACACTAACTGGCAGGGCTATTCGGGCGAAAGCGCGATGAGCTACCTGACCCAGATGCTGGTGTTGGCGGTGCAAAACTTCTTTTCCGCAGCGACCGACATGGCAGTTGCCTTCGCTTTGATTCGCGGCTTTGCGCGTCACTCGGCAAATTCGATCGGTAATTTCTGGACCGACGTTACGCGCTGCACCGTCTACATCTTGTTGCCGCTGTCGGTGATCTTCTCGATATTCCTGATCAGCCAAGGCGTGATCCAGAATTTCGACTCCTATCGGGAGGCCAACATCGTGCAGCCGTTGACTTATCAGCAGCCGAAAGTCGGTGCCGACGGCCAGCCGCTCAACGATGCAGCCGGCAAGCCGGTGCTGGAAACCATGCACACCAAGGTGCAAACTCTGGCCATGGGCCCGGTGGCGTCGCAGGAGGCTATCAAGATGATCGGCACCAACGGTGGCGGCTTCTTCAATGCCAACTCGGCGCATCCTTATGAAAATCCGACGCCGCTGTCGAATTTCATGCAAATGCTGGCAATCTTCCTGATTCCTGCCGCACTGTGTTTCACTTGCGGCTTCATGGTCGGTGACATCCGCCAGGGCTGGGCGGTGCTGGCGGCGACGACTGCCATCTTCGTCGTCATGACGGTGGTGGTGATGTACGCCGAGCAGCAAGCGCATCCGGGAATCGGCGCATTGGGGGTCGACCAGGCGCACAGCCTGCTGCAATCCGGCGGCAACATGGAGGGCAAGGAAACCCGCTTCGGCATCAGCGCCTCAGCCCTGTTTGCGGCAATCACTACCGCCGCTTCATGCGGCGCGGTGAATGCCATGCACGATTCGTTCACAGCCTTGGGCGGCATGGTGCCAATGGCCCTGATCCAGATGGGGGAAGTCGTCTTCGGCGGGGTCGGTTCAGGACTCTACGGCATGCTGGTGTTTGCCATCATGGCGGTGTTCATCGCCGGCCTGATGATCGGCCGCACCCCTGAGTATCTGGGTAAGAAAATTCAATCGTTCGAAATGAAGATGACGTCGATTGCGATCCTGGCGACGCCGATGCTGGTCTTGGGCGGCACCGCGATAGCGGTAATGGCGAGCGCTGGCGTGGCCGGCATTCTCAATCCAGGTGCGCATGGCTTCAGTGAAATTCTGTATGCGCTTTCGTCCGCCGCCAACAATAACGGCAGCGCATTCGGCGGACTATCGGCCAACACGCCGTTTTACAACGTCATGCTGGCAATCGCCATGTGGTTCGGACGTTTCATCATCATCGTCACGATTCTGGCAATGGCTGGTTCGTTTGCCGCCAAGAAGCGTCTGGAGCTCAACTCCGGAACCATGCCGACGCATGGCCCTTTGTTCATCGTGTTGCTCATCGGGGTGGTGGTTCTGGTGGGCGTGTTGAACTACGTGCCAGCGCTGGCGTTGGGGCCTGTGGTTGAACATCTGCAGATGTTCGCGCCGAAATAAAAAATTTTTGGGCGCAGTCCAGGCAGTCTCGCAGTGTGACCAACGTCTCTGTCCCAACCAATCAAGAAGAAGGATCATCATGTCTCGCACCAATCTGACGCTCTTCGATTCCGCGCTGATGGGCCCGGCCATCGTCGCATCGTTTCAAAAGCTGGCTCCGCAAACGCAATTGCGCAACCCTGTCATGTTCGTGGTTTATGTCGGCAGTATCCTGACCACGCTGTTATATTTTCAGGCCTTGACCGGCAAGGGCGAAGCCAGCCCGGCTTTTATTCTGGCCATTTCGGTATGGCTCTGGTTCACCGTCCTCTTCACCAATTTTGCCGAAGCTCTTGCCGAGGGGCGCCGCAAGGCGCAGGTAGAATCGTTGCGCGCGTTGAAGCAAACTGTCTTGGCCAAGAAGCTGGAGTCCAACAGCAAGCCCAACGGCCAGCGCAGTAACTGGACTTCGACTGCAGCGAGCAATCTGCGCAAAGGCGATGTGGTGCTGGTGGAAGCCGGCGATGTCATCCCGGTCGATGCTGAAGTCATCGAAGGTGCGGCCTCGGTCGATGAAAGCGCGATCACCGGCGAATCGGCTCCCGTGATCCGCGAATCAGGCGGCGATTTTTCCGCCGTTACCGGCGGTACCCGCATCCTGTCCGACTGGCTGGTGGTGCGTGTTTCGGTCAATCCAGGCGAAGCTTTCCTTCATCGTATGATATCGATGGTGGAGAGCGCCAAGCGCCAGAAGACACCGAATGAAATCGCCCTGACTATCCTGCTGGTGGCGCTGACCATTGTGTTCCTGCTGGTGACGGTGACATTGCTGCCATTCTCGTTATTCAGCGTGGCCGCCGCCAAGTTCAGCACGCCGATTACCATCACGGTATTGGTAGCCTTGCTGGTGTGCCTTATCCCGACCACTATCGGGGCCTTGTTATCGGCCATCGGCGTGGCCGGCATGAGCCGCATGATGCAAGCTAATGTGATTGCCACATCCGGCCGTGCAGTGGAAGCCGCCGGTGATGTTGACGTGCTGCTGCTGGACAAGACCGGCACCATCACGCTCGGCAATTGTCAGGCTTCTGCGTTCATTCCGGCGCCCGGTGTCAGCGAGCAGCAACTGGCCGATGTCGCCCAACTGGCTTCGCTGGCCGATGAAACCCCGGAAGGGCGCAGTATCGTGGTATTAGCCAAGCAACGCTTCAATATCCGTGAGCGCGAGATGACTGCGCTGAATGCCACCTTTGTGTCGTTCACCGCACAGAGCCGCATGAGCGGTATCGATATCGGTAACCACGCAATCCGCAAGGGTTCTTCCGAGGCATTGAAAAACTATCTGCAGGAACTGGGTCAGCCTTTCCCCGTCGAAGTGGCGCATCGTGTCGACGACGTTGCCCGTCGCGGCAGTACGCCGCTGGTAGTGGTCGATGACGGCATGGTGATGGGCGTGGTTGAATTGAAGGATATCGTCAAAGGCGGCATCAAGGAACGTTTTTCCGAGTTGCGTCGGATGGGTATCAAGACCGTCATGATCACCGGCGATAACCGGCTGACTGCGGCCTCGATTGCGGCCGAAGCCGGGGTCGATGATTTCCTAGCAGAAGCTACTCCGGAAGACAAGCTGAAACTGATCCGCAGCTATCAGTCGGAAGGCGTCTGGTGGCGATGACCGGCGACGGTACTAATGACGCACCGGCGCTGGCGCAGGCCGATGTCGCGGTGGCGATGAACAGTGGCACGCAGGCGGCGAAGGAAGCCGGCAACATGGTTGATCTGGATTCGAATCCGACCAAGCCGCTAGAGATCGTCGAGATCGGCAAGCAGATGCTGATGAGAGGATGTAATTAGTTTTGTGTAAACGGTCATTTGGCAGCACACTGCCACCATAGAGGAAAAAATGACCTACGTAAAACGCACCAAACGGGCCAAGCCCGATCCTGAGTTGGTCAAGCTGGCGGACA
>NZ_JBIIVN010000146.1:0-6700 GCF_044339385.1 Collimonas sp.
TGTGCCGAAATGGCGATCAGTCAGGGTCATGGTGATGGCGCCGGCCAACACTGGCATCACGGCGATCAGCAGGTAGGCGGTAATCAGCCAGGTCCAGCAGAACATCGGCATCTTCATCAGCGTCATGCCAGGCGCGCGCATGTTGAGGATGGTGGTGATGATGTTGATCGAACCCATGATCGAGGACGCGCCCATGATGTGGATCGCGAAAATCGCCATGTCCATGCCGGGGCCCATCTGGGTCGACAACGGAGCATACAGCGTCCAGCCGGCAGCGGTAGCGCCGCCCGGCACCAGAAACGATGTCAGCAGCAGCAAGGCGGCAGGCGGCA
This sequence comes from Collimonas sp., assembly GCF_044339385.1. Lineage (NCBI taxonomy): Bacteria > Pseudomonadati > Pseudomonadota > Betaproteobacteria > Burkholderiales > Oxalobacteraceae > Collimonas > Collimonas sp. The sequence goes on from NZ_JBIIVN010000146.1 coordinate 333, forward strand.
TCAGCCAGAACGAGAAATTGTTCATCCGCGCAAAGGCCATATCGGAGGCGCCGATCTGTAGCGGGATCATCCAGTTGGCGAAGCCGACGAAGGCTGGCATGATCGCGCCGAACACCATGATCAGGCCGTGCATCGTGGTCAACTGGTTGAAAAATTCCGGCCGGAAGAATTGCAGGCCGGGCTGGAACAACTCGGCGCGGATCAGCAATGCCAGCACACCGCCAGACAGCAGCATGGTGAAAGAGAACCACAGATACAGCGTGCCGATGTCCTTGTGATTGGTGGCAAACAACCAACGCCGCCAGCCGTGCGGATGATCATGGCCGTGCGCGCGGTCGTCGTGAGAATGATCGTGTGGGTGATCGACTGCGGTAGTGCTCATCTCAATCTCCTTGGAATTACTTACGCGCAGCCAACACTTCAGCCGGTTGCACTATATTTTCTTGTGCCTTGTTGGACCAGTTGTTGCGGGTATAGGTAATCACCGCAGCAATTTCGGTATCCAACAACACGGCTTTCCAGGCCGGCATCTGCATCGCGCCGTCGACTTTGCCGTTCAGTACAACATTGATCTGGGCTGCACGCGGACCATTGACAACCGGGTCGCCATCGAGCGCCGGGAAAGCACCGGGAACCCCCTTACCGTTTGCCTGATGACAGGCAGCACAATTGGCCGTGTAGACTTTTTCACCACGCTGCTTCAACTCGTCGATGGTCCAGGTCTTGTTGGGATCGTCGGCTTGCGCCGCCATTTCTTTTTTCTTGCCGTCGACCCACGTCTTATAGTCGGCTTCGCTCAGGACGTTGACCACAATCGGCATGAATGCATGGTCCTTGCCGCACAACTCAACGCATTGGCCGCGATAGGTGCCGATTTTTTCAGCCTTGAACCAGGTATCGCGGACAAAACCAGGAATCGCATCTTGCTTGACGCCGAAGGCCTGCACGGTCCAGGAGTGGATCACGTCGTTGGCGGTGGTGATGATGCGGATCTTCTTGTTGACCGGTACCACCAGCGGATGATCGACTTCGATCAGGTAGTTGTCATTCTTAACCTTGGTCGAGTCAACGATCTGCTCGTGCGGTGTAGCGAGGTTGGACAGGAAGGAAATGCCAGCGCCGTCGCCGTTGAGGTAATCGTAACCCCACTTCCATTGCATGCCGGTGACCTTGATGGTGATGTCGGCATTGGAGGTGTCTTTCATCGCCACCACGGTCTTGGTGGCAGGCAGCGCCATGCCGATGACGATCAGGAAAGGGATCACGGTCCAGGCGATTTCCACCCCGGTACTTTCGTGGAAACTGGCCGATTTGTGGCCGAGTGATTTGCGGTGCTTCAGAATGGAGTAAAACATCACGCCGAAGACGGCGAGGAAAATGACCAGACAAATAATCAGCATCAAGTTATGCAGATCATAAATTTGCTGCGCGATCTGCGTTACCGGCGGTTGAAAATTCATCCCAAGTACTTTAGGGCCACCCGGACTATCGACTACCGCCCATGAAGGCAAAGCTGCCGACAGGAGCGACGCACCGAGCGTCAACGATATAAGGCGCTTCGCGTATTCCATGTTTTCCTCAAAAGCCCATAATTATAATTATGTCAACCAGCAGACGCGGACACGCGCTGTAGTTCCTGCCTAAACTCCTGTACAAATTCACGGTGTTTCCATTCCGTCAGAAACTGTCCGACGTCAACCCGGGTGCCGAGCGCTTCGAGCAGGACCAGGCCGTTGCTGGAGTCCCGTGCTGCAATACGGATGGTGCGTAAATCGAGTTTAAAGCGCCGAACTTGTTGCGCTTGTATTAATTCAACAAGCAGATAGTCGTCCAGCATTGCAATGTGCTCGCGGTCTGTGGCATGCCGGGCATAGATGAGAAATGCGACGGCAACTGCTGACATCTCAACCACTGCAAATAGCAAGACAAACCAGGCTCCGCGCAAGGTAAAACCGATTGCCACCGTCAATGACGTCGCACAGAGAATTGCATAGAAAAAGCCAAGCTGGCGCGGCGCGATTGCGCAGTTACGCCTCAAGTCCCATTCTCGCTTCACCATGGTGCACCATCCACACGCGGCACGCTGCTTGTACGCACAAGCTAAAGCCTTCGAAGTATAAAGCGTAACCGAACTTGTTATCAAGAATAATCAAATTGCCGAAAAAGCCTCCTTCGACACCGTGCCGAGCCTTGATTTGATGCGGCTTTTCAGGCGATCCGCATGTTGCCCGGCAATCTAAATATCGCCCCAGCAAGATACCCCTTATCTGCGACCCTGTATATCAGCACAGCTGAAACGGAGTCACCGTCGGCGTTCTCCCCAACGGCTGCCTGGATCGCTTGCATGCCTCTCTTGCTGCAGCATGCCTGAACGACATCCGCCTGGCGCAAGCAGCGCGCAAATTAGATCACAACGACGGCAGCAAAATCGTTCTGACTGCGGTGGCGGCTTGCGGCGCCGCCGAAAAAACTATTGCAAATCGCGCAATGGATGCTGCGGATCGCTCCACGGGCTATCGAAAAACCCGTTGCCCCATTCGCTGTCGACTTCGGCCAGCGTCGCCGGTTGCCATTGCGGCCGACGATCCTTATCGATAATCAGGGCCGGATGCCTTCGGCCAAATCGGCGCGGGCAGCGCAATGCAGCGACACCACATACTCAAGCCGGAAAATCTGCGCCAGCGACATATGTCGCGCCCGTTTTTGCAACGCATGGGACAGCCAGGCCGAAGCCGGGCTACCTGCAGCGAGCGTGGCAATGGCCTTTTGCAGCCACGGATCGTCGGTATCGAGCTCAACAATGTTGTGCACCACTTCGGCCAGGACAGGCGCATCGCACAGACAATTGATCAGATCAAAATGCTGGCGCAACTACGGCGGCGGCGACGCCATGACTGCCGCACTGCGACGCTCGGCTTGCTGCAGCAGTCGCGTCAACAGCAAGGCGTCCTGTTTGCCATCCCAAGGCTGACTCAACAAGGTTGCCAGCAAAGGCTGCTTCTCGGCGTGACTGATCTGGTGATCGGCCAGTTTGGCAAAAATCGCATCGGCCGCGCCGATCGAGGCACCGGTCAAGGCCAGGAACAAGCCAACATGGCCGGGCATACGATTGAGGAACCAGGTAGCGCCGACATCCGGATACAGACCAATCGTAATCTCCGGCATCGCCAGCCGCGATTTCTCGGTGACCACGCGATGGCTGGCGCCAGCCATCAGGCCAATGCCGCCGCCCATCACGATACCATGCCCCAGGCCAGGATCGGTTTGGGATAGGTGTGGATCAGGTAATCGAGGCGATACTCGCGCTCAAAGAAATCGCAGGCATAGGTATTGCTGCGGATATCCTCGCGCCGGTCGGCGGCATGCTGGTCCAGCATGGTGTGGTACAGGTGCTGCAAATCGCCACCGGCACAGAAGGCTTTTTCGCCGGCGGCCTGCATCAGCACCAACGCAATATGCGGATCGGCGGCCCAGGCGCGCAACTGATGATCGAGCAAATCGACCATATCCAGGGGAATCGCATTCAGCGTCTTTTCTGCATTCAGTGTGGTCACGCCGATCCGCTTGCCACTATCCGTAAGTAGCTCTTCGAACAAGGCCGGCGGCGCGGCTTGCCGCTGATTCAGTTCGACCATTATTGATTGCTCCACTGTGCCGGACGCTTCTGCAAAAACGCATTCACACCTTCCCGCTGATCCTGCGTATCAAACAAATCGAGGAACAATTCACGCTCAACCGGCAGCAAGCTAGCCGATGGGTTGGCGCGCGCGCCCTGAATCAGTTTCTTGCAGGCGCTGACGCTTGACGGGCTTTGCTTGTCGACTTGCACCGCCAGCGCCAATGCGCGTTGTCGGCCCCCGCCTTTTTTTACGACTTCCTCAACCAGGCCGATCCGCAATGCGGTTTCGGCATTGACGCGCTCGCCGCACAGGATCATGCGCTTGGCCCAGCCCTCGCCGACCAGCCTTGGCAGATTCTGCGTGCCACCGGCGCACGGCAGCAAACCGACAGCGGCTTCCGGCAACGCCAGCTGGGCATGCTCTTCGGCGATGCGTAAATCGCAAGCCAACGCGCATTCCAGCCCGCCGCCCATGGCGTAGCCGTTGATAGCCGCAATCGACACGCCGCGAAAGCCGGACAAGGTTTCAAACGCTTCGCCAAAGCGGCGCGCCATCTCACGCGCCAGCACCTTATCGCCATCGGCGAACAACTTCAGATCGGCACCGGCGCAAAAGAATTTCTCGCCTTCGCCAGTGATCACCATGCTATAAATATTGCTGTCGGCATTGAGCGTCTGCACCAGCCGCGTGAGGTCGCGCAGGGCATCCGCGGTCCAGGTATTGGCCGGCGGGTTGGTGATCGTCACGACGGCGGTATGGCCGATCGTTTCCAGCTTGAGATTGCTGTAGTTGGCGCTAGTCATCGGATGTCCTCATTGGATGCGTTGTTCAACAACTGGCGCGCGATGATAAGGCGCATGATTTCACTGGTGCCTTCCAATATTTGATGCATGCGAACGTCGCGGAAATGCCGCTCCAACGGATATTCGCGGATGTAACCGTAACCGCCGTGGATTTGCAGCGCCTCGTTACAGATCTGGAAGCCGATATCGGTGGCGAAGCGTTTCGCCATTGCGCAGTATGTCGTTGCGTTAGGGTCCTTGGCATCGAGCTTGCAAGCCGCCAGGCGCACCATTTGCCGTGCCGCCACCAGTTCGGTCTGCATGTCGGCCAACTTGAACTGCAGCGCCTGGAAATCCGACAATGGCCGGTTGAACTGACGCCGTTCGCTCATGTAAGCATGGGCGGCATCCAGTGCCGCCTGTGCAGTCTCGACCGAACAGGTGGCGATGTTGATGCGGCCGCCATCGAGGCCGCGCATCGCCAACCGGAAACCTTCGCCTTCCTGACCCAGCAGGTGAGCGGCCGGGATCCGCGCATTGTCGAAACTGATAGTGCGAGTCGGCTGGCTGTTCCAGTCCATTTTTTCTTCCTTGCGACCGTAGCTGATGCCCGCCGCATCGGCCGGCACCACGAATGCCGATACGCCATGCGCACCGGCGCCGCCGGTGCGCGCCATCAGCACCAACACATCGGTCGCGCCAGCACCGGAAATGAACGCCTTGGAGCCGTTGATGACGTAATCGCCGTCGCGCAGTTCAGCACTGGTTTTCAAGGGGGCGGCATCGGAACCGGCGCCCGCTTCTGTGAGGCAGTACGAGCCAAGCTTCTGGCCACTCGCCAGCTTTGCGCACCAAGCCTGTTTGACCGCCGGCGTGGCCCAATTGGCGATCATCCAGCTCACCATGTTATGAATCGTCAGGTAGGCGGCAGTCGAGGTGCAGCCGCGCGCCAGCTCCTCGAACACGATACTGGCATCCAGCCGCGACAACCCCAGGCCACCGACCTCTTCCGGTGTGTACAAACCGCAAAAACCCAACTCACCGGCCCTGCCGATTACCTCCGTCGGGAAGATCGCCTCGGCGTCCCATCGGGCCGCATGCGGCGCCAGTTCGCCCCTTGAAAAGTCGCGCGCGCTCTGCTGGAAGGCGCGTTGTTCCTCCGATAACTCAAAGTCCATGGTGGCTTGTCTCAAAAGCGGGTGAGTGTTGCATTTATTGCTTATGCGCCGTCGATGCGGCCTGTACTTCCCTTCCGGCAGAATAACAATAACTGACGTTAACGTAAACGTCACTCAAATCATTTAGGCGAAAAAAGGGCGGCGCGGAGATTCGTCGCCCTAACTCCCTGCCACTGAATCAGCAAGCGTTACCAGTGCTGCAAGCGTTGTAATTGCCGCCCTGTCGATGAATTATTTAGGCAACAACACGGTATCGATAACGTTGATCACGCCGTTCGATTGATTGACATCGTAGGTGCTGATGTTGGCGATATGGCCACCATCGTCGACGACATAAATATTATGCGGGCCGTTCTGCATGAAAGTCAGTTTTCCGCCGCTGGCAGTTGTCAGTTCAGCCTTGCCGCCACCCTTCTTGATTTCACTTTCCAGCTTGGCATAACCATAGCGGCCAGGAACGACGTGGTAGGTCAGAATTTTTGTCAGGGTCGCTTTGTTTTCTGGCTTGACCAAGGTTTCAACAGTACCGGCAGGCAGCTTGGCAAAAGCGGCGTTGGTTGGTGCGAAGACGGTGAACGGACCTTTTCCCTTAAGTGTATCTACCAGGCCAGCGGCTTTTACTGCGACTACCAGCGTGGTGTGATCGGCCGAGCTGACGGCGTTGTCGACGATGTCCTTGCTGGGGTACATACTTTGGCCGCCCACAATCACGGTATCTTCTGCATAAGCCGCGCTGGCGGCAATCAGTGCTGTGGACAGAGTCAAAGCATAAGTCAGTTTGCGCATGA
>NZ_JBIIVN010000147.1:0-6558 GCF_044339385.1 Collimonas sp.
CAACTGTTTGATAGACTTATCCACAGCTGCTAACTCAAAACGCAGCGACCAGCCCTGGGTCACATTTCGATCAGCAGGCTGGGTCAAGATTCAATCAGCGCCAACAGACAACCGGCTGTCGGCGCTGCTGGCGCTGCTAATCATGGCAGCGGGCGGCGGTGTCTTGGCTCGCGCTTGCTGCCTGGCGGCGGGTGCCACCACGCAGCCGGAGAGGCCGACCGGGATCAGGAGCGCGCCGCTGGCGCCGAGACCCAGATGGCGGATAAAATCGCGACGTTTCATGGCATTACCTCCCCAACTATTGCTTCATGAAATCCGGCCCGCCGAGGATGAGGCCGGCCTGCAGATTTGGCGGTGCCGATGCAATCGCGCTCAGGCTACGCGCTGCCAGCGCTGGCGTCAGGGTTTGTATCAGTTGCTGCGGATCGACGGCTGCTGCGGCGGTTGCTAGCGCAGCGGCTGCTGTCGATGCAGCCCCCGACTCCGGCGCCGATGTTTCAGCACGCGCAATCGTTGACCTGCCATTACTCAGGCTATTGACGAAATTAATCCGGCGCAGCAGCGCATCCGGATTGAGCCATGCTTCCTCGGGGTATTTATAGCCTTCCGGCGTCAACCAGCCATACAGCGGCTGTCCCAACTGGTTCAGCACGCCATCTACCGGCTTGATGTTGCGCACTGGCGTGGCGGTGGCGCGCAACGACGACACCACGTATTGATACGGCGTCTTGAATTGCGTCTGGTAATTACTGCGCGACCAGAATTCCGGGCTATCGAATAAAGTATGCAGCACTGCCTTGATGTCGCCGTCGCTGCTCAGGAAACGACGTGCGAGTTTTTCCGTCAGTGCCGGTTGCGGTTTGTCGGAGACAAAATACTGAACCAGTTTGGTGGCGATGAAATGCGCGGTGGCAGGATGCCGCGCCAGGATGTCGAGTGCCTGCTCGCCTTCCGGCTCGCCGCTGCCCTTGATGGTATGGCCGAGAAATACTTTGTCGCCGCCATCATGGCGGCGGCTATTAAAAATGTAGGCTGGCTGACCATCTTTCATGCCCTTTTCGTTGATGGTCCAGCCGCTCAGGATGCGTGTCAGAGAGATCACGTCGGCTTGGGTGTAGCCGCTGTCGACGCCCATCGTATGCAGTTCCAGCAACTCGCGTCCGTAGTTCTCATTGAGCCCCTTGAAGCGGCCCGTGGCTTGCGGCGTGTTGACGCCGCTGCTAAGCCAGTTGTCGAGGTAGTAAAGCATTGCCGGATGATGGGCGACGGCGCCCAGCAACTGGCGGAAATTACCCAGGGCATTGGGACGCAGCACATCCTTTTCATATTCGCCGTCCCAATAACGCACCCATTCCTTGCCTTCAAATACATTGAAATGATTGAACCAGAATTCGGTCATCACTTCTTGTAACTGTCGCGGGCTTTCGGTCGCCAGCCACAGCCGCGAAAAATGCACTTGCGGCGTGAGCTCCCGGTTGGCGCGCTGACGCGCAGCATTTTTTTCGTCGGCACTGGCACTGTTGGGCGGGTAGGACGGCGGGCCGTACTGCTGGTATAGCTGAGGCGCACTGAGCTGGTAAGTCGACAACGCTGATAATTTGCTACTGAGGTCTGCCGGCAAGGGCAGACTGTACGGATTCAATTGCTGCTCGATATAGCGTTTTATGCCCAGCCGCCGCACGGCATCGACATCGCCGGGGCGCGGGCCATAGGCTAGCCGGTTCAGCACATGCAGGGCTTTTTCCGAATCGTTCAATGGCACCGCTGCTTCCTCAGCCCTGGCATCGAGCGAGCAGAGAGTAGCGCCGCCTGACAGAAGCGGCGCAATCGCCAGAAGGCAACGGCTAAAGCAACGATTTTTGATAGTCGATATCATGTTTTGCCTTATGCTTTTTTCTGCTGACACCCAAGATTAACGCCTTGTTTGCGGGCGCCGCATACAGGCTTGGTGTAACAGATTGTAAGGCGCTAATGGTGACCGCCGGCTCACTTGTTGGCCTGCTTCTTAGGTGACCTTGCCTGGGTTCATCAGATGCAACGGATCAAGCGCCCGTTTGATGGTTTTCATCAATGCCATCTCGACCGCTGATTTATAGCGCAGAATTTCTTCGCGCTTGAGAGCCCCCAATCCATGTTCGGCCGAGATGGAGCCGTCCATACTGTCAACACTGTCATGCACCAGGCGGTTGATCTCTGCCTGGCGTGCGATGAATGTCTCTTCGCTGACGCCAAGCGGGGGCGAGACGTTGTAATGCAGGTTGCCATCTCCGAGGTGGCCGAAGGTGACGTTGCGGCAATCCGGAAAATGTTGTTGCAGCAAGGCGTCGGTGACGGCGATGAATTCAGCAATGCGGGAAATCGGTAGCGATATGTCGTGCTTGATGTTCTTGCCCTCCTTGGCTTGCGCTGAGGAGATGCTCTCGCGTAGCTGCCACAGCGCGCGCGATTGCGTGGTGGAGGTGGCTAGCACCGCATCCTGACAGATTTCCTGCTCCAGCGCCGCGCCGATCACGGCTTCCAGCAGCGTGTTGGCATGGGGCGCAGGTTCGCTATCTGAGAGTTCCAGCAATACGTATTGCGGATGGCGTTCGGTGAACGGGAAAGGCAGTTGCGGGAAGTGCTTGGCAACCAGTTGCAGGCACAGGTCAGACATCAGTTCGAAACCGGTCAGCGTAGCGCCGCAGCGCTGTTGCGCCAGACTCAGCAGCCGCAGTGCGTCGGCCGGAGTTTGTAGCGCCGCCAACGCGGTTAATTGCACTTGCGGTTGCGGAAATATCTTGAGAACGGCGGCGGTGATGATGCCGAGGGTTCCTTCGGCGCCGATGTACAGATCGCGCAAATCGTAGCCAGTGTTGTCTTTACGCAGTCCGCGCAGGCCGTGCAGAATTTCCCCTTGCGCGGTGACGACTTCCAGCCCGAGGCAGAGTTCGCGGGTGTTGCCGTAACGCAGCACCGCAGTGCCGCCGGCATTGGTCGACAAGTTGCCGCCGATGGTGCAACTGCCCTCAGCCGCCAGCGATAGCGGCAGCAGGCGTTCGGCGGCGGCAGCAGCTTCTTGTATATGTTGCAGAATGCACCCGGCTTCAACCGTGATAGTATTGTTGAGTGGATCGACGGCGCGAATCCGGTTCAGGCGTTTGAGCGACAGGACGATCGCCTGGCCGCTTTGGTCTGGCACACTGCCGAGTACCAGGCCGGTGTTGCCGCCTTGCGGCACGATGGGGATGCGAAATTCGTTGCAGAGTTTGACGATGGCGGCGACTTCGGTGGTGTCAGCGGGTTTGACGATGGCCAGCGCCTGGCCGGTATATCGTTGCCGCTGGTCGGTCAGGTAGGCGGCTTTGTCGGTATCCCCGGTGATAACGTGGGCAGTGCCGATTGCATCGCGGCAGGCATCCAGAAATCCAGGATTTTTCATGTCGTCATTTTCTGTATAAGAGTTAAACTCTGACCCTGTTTAACGTATTGCGGACTGCGCCCCCAAAAGCAAGGGAACATTCAAAAGCAACGGAACATTCAAAATCAACCGCAAGCCCCATCCATGTGAGGTTTTGCCTATTGCGATGCCTTCTTGATTGCATCTAGCGCGGCCTGCTTGGCAGTTTTTTTGTAAGGCCGCAAATACAGGATGGTGCACAGAAAAAAGATACAACTGAGGGCCACTTCTAGCCAGCCCAGGCGTCTGGACATGATGCCGCTATCGGTGGTTGCGCGGACTATGCCTTCGGCCAGGTAAAGCAGGATCAGCATCGAGGCCCATTGCATGGTGTAGACATCGCGTTTCATGACGCCGGCCAGCGGCAACAGCAGCGGCAGGATTTTCAGTACCATCCAGGAGCCGCCCGGGCGCAACGGCGCCAGCAGCAGTTCCCAAGCCAGACCGAGTGCGATCAGCGCTAACAGGCTGCCGACCGCGCCAAGGTAGAAAAAGCGCGGCTCACGGGCTGCGTGCGGTAGCGGGTGGGTCGCTGTGCTCGGTTTCAGTCTGGTGGTCATCATGCCCCTCGTTGGCCTGGGTTGAGTGCTGTCTTCAATTTTAGTGCAGTTTCGGCCAGGCGGCGGCCCTGGGCGATGGCCAGGGTGCGGCTTTCGGCGGAAATCGCCAGGTTACCGTTCATGCCCGACCAGTGGCTGGCACCATATGGCGTGCCGCCGCTGGACGTGGTCATCAACTCGGGCAGGGTGTAAGGCAGGCCCATCACCAGCATGCCGTGATGCAGGAGCGGTGTCATCATCGACATCAGCGTCGATTCCTGGCCGCCGTGCAGGCTACCGGTGGAGGTGAATACGCAAGCTGGCTTGCCCGCCAGAGTGCCGGCCAGCCAGTCGGTGCTGGTGCCGTCCCAGAAATATTTCATGGCGGCGGCCATGTTGCCGAAGCGGGTCGGCGATCCTAGTGCCAGGCCAGCGCATTCAAGCAGATCCGTCAGCTCGACATAGGGCGCGCCTTCTACAGGAACCTCGGGTGCGCTAGCTTCGGTCACGGTCGATACTGCCGGCACCGTGCGCAGCCTTGCTTCGCAGCCTGCCACAGAATCGATGCCCTGGCCGATTAACTCGGCCAGCTTGCGGGTTGAGCCATGGCGCGAGTAGTACAAAACCAGAATCGGTGTATGAATGATAATGTTGGATGAGTTCATAGTTGGTATTATAGGGCGCTTTAGCCCAGCCTCACGCTGCAAAACGCGTGTTTAAATGGCCGCGGCAGCGGTTCAGATTAGGTAGAGCATGACCTTGATAAAATTTTCCGGATTACGTCGCTTAGGTGGGCTGCGTGGCTCACGTGGCTTGTCCTGGTCCGAATTGCGCGATCTGTTTCGCTTTGCAGCTCGCCGTCTGGACGAAGAACGGCTGCCGCAAGTGGCTGGCAGCTTGACCTTCACGACGATCCTGGCGCTGGTGCCGATGCTGACCATCGCGCTGGCGATCTTTACCGTTTTTCCGTTGTTCAGTACCTTCCGCACCTCGCTGGAAGCGTATTTCGTGCATAACCTGATGCCGAAGGGCGTGGCTGATACCATCCTCAATTACCTCAATCAGTTCGCGACCAAATCGGCGCGTCTGTCGGCGGTTGGCGGTGTGGCGCTGATCGTCACTTCAGTGCTGACCATGTCGACCGTCGATCACGTCTTCAACCGCATCTGGCGCGTCAAGACGCAACGGCCCTGGATGCAGCGGGTACTTGTCTATTGGGCAATCATTACCCTGGGGCCGTTGCTGATCGGGATGTCGATCACTGTCACATCGTCGCTGTCGGCGGCTGCCAACGGCTGGGTCGTAAGCTGGGTGGGCGGCTGGATATATACGTTTGTATCGGTTGCGCTGACTACCGGCGCCTTTACATCGCTGTACGTCGCGGTGCCGAACCAGCGCGTCAACTGGCGCGATGCCATCTGGGGCGGTTTGCTGGCTGGCATCGCGTTCGAGATCGCCAAGCGGATCTTTGCCGCCTACATCATCAAGTTTCCGACCTACACCATGGTCTACGGCGCGCTGGCAGCCTTGCCGATTTTCCTGTTGTGGATTTACATGCTGTGGATGATTACGCTGTTCGGCGCGTTGCTGGTGGCGGCCTTGCCAGTGGTGAAATACGAGCGTTGGTGGCATGTGCCGACGCCGGGCAGTGCCTTTGTCGATGCCATGGCGGTGTTGCGCGTGTTATGTGAGGCCCGTAACGGCAGCAGTTCGGCCGCGGTCGACGCGGCTCAGATTCGGCGGGCGACGCGCTTGGGTTTCGATGAGTCCGAGAGCTTGTTACAGCAGATGCTGGAGGTCGGCTGGGTCGGTTGTGTGCAGACCGACATGGTTGTGCGCAGCCAGTGGGGGCGCAAGGTGCGGGTCAGTGTCGACGGCTGGATCTTGCCGGCCAATCCTGATGTGTTGAAACTATCTGACATCTATCGTTTGTTCGCCTGCAATCTGGCGCCTGGAAAAGTGGCCGCGGAAGTGGCCGGTGAGGCGGCAGACTCGGAACTGGCGCTACAGGTGGAAGCAGCGATTGAGCGCGGCTTGGGACAGACGCTGGCGTCCCACTTCAGGCAGGGTTCCAGTGGGTTGGCCCCAGCCTGAACCAGAGTTAATATATCCGGATTTTGGCCGAGGCCAGGTGGGCCGCTGCCGGCATCCAAAAATAATTGATTTGCACCACGCCCTTATAGGTCGGTCGGGAGTAATTCATCTCGAAGCGTTTCGGTATCCTGGTCGGCGCAGGGCGATCTGTTTGATCGGTGGTCTGACCGGCAGATTCAGGTATTGGCACGCTGTCTGAGTGACTTGTTTCCATTGAACTTCCCTTGTTCCCATATCAGGGCTAGCTGTGACGGGGTTTGGTCAATCGCAAAAGTGATGCTTGAAATTCAGACATCAAATTCAGACATCAAATTGAGGTATCAACGCCCAACAACAAAGTGCAACAACAACGTGATTCCCTCAATTGAGCTTCCCCCGAAATTTAGTCTTCCATAGGTAACGTAAAATCAACGATCCTTTGGAAAGACCAGCAATGAAGAAGATACCAAAACAGATGTACACGGCGGAGTTCAAGGAGCTAGCCGTGCA
>NZ_JBIIVN010000148.1:0-6507 GCF_044339385.1 Collimonas sp.
CCCATCTCTTCTTCAGCCTTATCTATATCAATGCCGAAGAGTAGCAGCTTGCCGGAAAAGTTAACAGCCCCTTCGGGCCTTTATGAAACCGTCTCTTAGAATATCCTATGTCCTTTCAACAAACGTCCTTTCAACAAACAGAGTCACCTGTCAGATTTGCTGTCCTTCTTCAATTACCGTGCGAGAATTTTATGAATTCAGTTAGCTCTATCAGTCGTCTCACGCGTATCACCCTGGCCGTTGCCGTCCTCAGCGCTGTTGCCGCTTGCGGGAAAAAACCAGATGCGCAAGGCGCGCCGCCGCCACCGGGAGTTTCCATCATCACCATCGCACCGGAACGTCTGGCGCTGACCACAGAACTACCTGGTCGCCTGGAAGCGACGCGTATCGCCCAAATCGGCGCCCGCGCCGCCGGCATCGTCCTCAAGCGTAATTTCCGTGAAGGCAGTGATGTCAAGGCAGGCCAAGTCCTGTACCAGATCGATCCGGCACCGCTCCAGGCTTCCTATGACAACGCGCAAGCCGCATTGGCCAAAGCCGAGGCAAATCTGACCACTGCAACCCTGAAAGCAGAGCGCTATAAGCCGCTGGTGGATGTCAATGCAGTGAGCAAGCAGGATTACGACGACACCGTCGCCACACAAAAACAAGCTGCCGCAGACGTGGCAGCGGCTAAGGCCGCACGCGAGACCGCTCGCCTCAATCTCAGCTATGCCACCGTGACATCGCCAATCGCCGGCCGCATCGGCAAGGCTTTGGTGACCGAAGGCGCACTGGTTGGCCAGAGCGAAGTGACCCAACTGGCAACCGTACAACAAATCGATCCGATCTACGTCAACCTGACTCAATCGAGCGCAGACATCCTGAAACTGCAAGATGCAATGCGTAATGGCAAGCTGAAAAGCGCTGGCCAGGGCCAAGTCAAGGTAACACTGATGACCGAAGATGGTCACACTTACCCGCAATCCGGCAAGCTGCTGTTCTCTGACCTGACCGTCGATGCAAACACCGGTTCGGTCACCCTGCGCGCGGAATTCCCTAACCCGGACCACAGCCTGCTGCCAGGCATGTATGTGCGCGCCAGGCTGGAACAGGCAGTCGACGAAGCAGCGCTTACTGTTCCGCAGCAAGCGGTGCAGCGCGACCTCAACGGCGCGTCAGTCTTTGTTGTCGGCGCCGACAACAAAGTCTCGGTACGGCCGGTGGTGGCCAATACGGCTCAGGGCGATAAGTGGATCGTCAGTGAAGGTTTGAAGAGCGGCGACAAAGTCATCGTCGACGGCTTGCAAAAGGTCAAACCGGGCGCGCTGGTCAATCCATCGCCATAGAATCCGGCCGCCGCAGGCGCACCCGCCGCAGGGACCGGCGCCAGCGCCGCCGCAGCTGCCTCAACTGCTAAATAAGGAGCCTATTAATGGGCAAGTTTTTCATCGACCGCCCCGTATTTGCGTGGGTGCTCGCCATCTTCATCCTGCTCGGGGGGGGCTTGGCGATCACGCAATTACCGGTGGCCCAGTATCCTTCGATTGCACCACCAACGATTGTCGTTAGCGCATCGTATCCAGGCGCTACCGCACAAACCATCGACGATAGCGTCACCAGCCTGATCGAACAGGAAATGAACGGTGCCGACGGCTTGCAATATGTCGAGTCGCAAAGCCAGGCTGACGGTTCGGTATCGATCACCGTGACGTTCACCCCGGAAACCAATGCCGATCTGGCAGCGGTGGACGTGCAGAACCGCTTGAAGCGGGTCGAAGCACGTCTGCCGGCAGTGGTGACGCAGAACGGCGTGCAGGTTACTAAATCGCGGAGTAACTTCCTGATGTTCATCGGCCTGTCATCCACCGACGGCAAGCTCGATCCAATCGCGCTGGGCGATTACCTGTCACGCAACGTACTCAACGAAATCAAGCGCGTGCCGGGCGTCGGCCAGGCTCAGCTGTTCGGTACCGAACGGGCGATGCGAATCTGGATCGATCCGGCCAAACTAGTCGGCTTGAACCTGACCCCTGCCGATGTCACCGCTGCGATCACTGCGCAAAATGCGCTGGTCGCCGGCGGTACGCTTGGCGATTTGCCGAGCCCCGGCACGCAGCAGATCTCCGCTACCGTGGTGGCGACCGGTCAATTGACTACGGTGGAACAGTTCGGCGCTATTCAGTTGCGCGCCAATTCGGACGGCTCAATCGTGCGCCTGCGCGATGTGGCCCGCATCGAAATCGGCGGTCAGTCGTATGCCACGGCCGGCCGTCTCGATGGCAAGCCAACCTCGTTCGTTGGCGTGCAATTGTCGCCAACGGCAAACGCATTGGGCACGGCGACGGCCGTCAAGGCCAAAATGAAAGAGCTGTCGCAGTATTTCCCGTCCGGCGTCAAGTACGAAATCCCTTACGACACCTCGAAATTCGTCAAGATCTCGATTGAAGAAGTGGTCAAGACCCTGGTCGAAGCGATCGTTCTGGTGTTCCTGGTGATGTATCTGTTCCTGCAAAACATCCGCTATACGCTGATTCCGACAGTGGTCGTGCCAGTGGCGCTGATGGGGACTTTTGCGACGCTGCTGCTGTTTGGCTTCTCGATCAACGTGCTGACCATGTTCGGCATGGTGCTGGCGATCGGTATCCTGATTGACGATGCAATCGTGGTGGTAGAAAACGTCGAACGCATCATGAGCGAAGAAGGCTTGTCGCCGCGCGATGCAACCCGTAAGGCGATGGGCCAGATTACCGGCGCGCTGATCGGCATTACGCTGGTGCTGATTGCAGTGTTCATTCCAATGGCATTCTTCAGCGGTGCAGTGGGTGCGATTTATCGCCAGTTCTCGCTGTCGATGGTAGCGTCGATGGTGTTCTCGGTATTGATGGCATTTACGCTGACCCCAGCGTTGTGCGCCACCATCCTGAAACCGGTGGAAGCCGGACATCACCATGAGAAGAAAGGATTCTTCGGCTGGTTCAACCGCAAGTTCAACTCGGCGACCAACGGCTATCAGGGCATGATCGCCAGGATGCTCGGCAAGACCGGCCGTTACCTGGTTATCTATGCGGCGATCCTGATCGGCGTGGGCGTGCTGTACGCGCGTTTGTCAGCATCCTTCCTGCCGGCAGAAGACCAGGGCTATATCATCACCAACGTGCAATTGCCGGCCGGTGCCAGCAGCAACCGCACACTGGAAGTCATCAAGCAGATCGAAGCGTATTACTCGAAACTGCCTGGCGTGGCCAATGTGGTGGTCATTACCGGCTTCAGTTTCTCCGGTAACGGTCAGAATGCCGGCCTGGTGTTCACGCCGCTGAAGGACTGGAGCGAACGTGGCCCGGATCAATCCGCCGACGCCATCGCCGGCAAGGCATTTGGTGTGTTCTCGCAAATCAAGGACGCGATTGTGTTTCCGCTGAACCCGCCGCCGATCCCGGAACTCGGTAATGCCACCGGCTTTACCTTCCGCCTGCAAGACCGTTCGGGTCAAGGCCACGCCGCATTGACCGCTGCCCGCAACCAGTTGCTCGGCATGGCTTCGCAGAGCAAGATCCTGGCTGGAGTACGTCCTGAAGGTCTGGAAGATTCGCCACAGCTGCAACTCAACATTGACCGCGACAAGGCCAACGCCCTGGGTGTATCGTTCAGCGCCATCAATAACACGCTGTCGACCGCCCTCGGCTCTTCCTATGTCAACGATTTCCCGAACCAGGGCCGGCAGCAACGCGTGATCGTGCAAGCCGACGCGCCGCAGCGTCTGCAACCGGAAGATCTGGCCAAGCTGTATGTCAAAAACACTGCGGGCACCATGGTGCCGTTCTCGTCCTTCACCAGTTCGGAATGGACTAAAGGCCCGGTGCAGTTGACTCGTTATAACGGCTATCCGGCGATGAAAATTTCCGGTGGCGCCTCGCCTGGCTACAGTACCGGTGAAGCAATGGACGAAATGGAAGCATTGACAACCAAACTTCCGCCTGGCTTCGGCTTTGAGTGGACCGGTCAGTCGCTGGAAGAAAAAACCTCCGGTTCGCAAGCGCCGATGCTGTACCTGTTGTCGCTGATCGCGGTATTCCTGGTGCTGGCTGCCTTGTATGAAAGCACCTCGATTCCGGTGGCAGTCATGCTGGTGGTGCCGCTGGGGATTCTCGGCGCGCTGCTGGGCGTTACCTTGCGCGGCATGCCTAACGACGTCTACTTCAAGGTCGGCATGATTACTGTGGTCGGTTTGTCGGCAAAAAATGCGATTCTGATTATCGAGTTCGCCAAAGATCTGCAGGCACAAGGTAAAGGCTTGATTGAAGCGACACTGGAAGCGGTACATCTGCGCTTCCGGCCGATTCTGATGACCTCGTTTGCGTTCATCCTCGGCGTCTTGCCGTTGGCGATCAAGACCGGCGCAGGCTCTGGCAGCCAACGCGCAATCGGTACCGGCGTCATGGGCGGCATGATCACGGCGACGGTACTGGCGGTGTTCCTGGTGCCTGTGTTCTTCGTGGTGGTACGCAAAATCTTCAAGGGCAGCGAACGCCAGCGGAAGATGTATGCTGCCAACAAAAAAATAGATGTGGAGAATCAGCATGTTTAATACAGCAACTACGGCGTTCTTGCCCAAGAACCTGACCGGCGCGCTACTGCTGGCTGGTGTTCTGTCCGGTTGCACCATGGCGCCGACCTACGTCCGGCCGGAGGCACCGATAGCCGGCAGCTATCCGGCTGCGGCTGAAGGAAAAGCGCAATATGATGCAGTCGAATTAGGCTGGCGCGAATTTTTCCCGGATCAGCGCCTGCAAGCGCTGATTGCTGCGGCGCTGGAAAACAACCGTGACCTGCGCACCGCAGCCCTGAATATCGAGGGAGCCCGGGCCCAGTACGGCGTCACCGCCGCCGATGCACTGCCTAACTTCAGCGGCAACTTCAGCCGCACCCGCAGCCGCACGCCGGCCGATCAGTTGATCCCTGGCGAGCCGGCGGTCAACACCGCCTATCAGGTCGGCTTGAACATGACGGCTTTCGAGCTGGATTTCTTCGGCCGTGTGCGCAGTCTGAAAGATGCCGCCCTGGCCACTTATCTGGCCACCGAAGAAGCCCGGCAATCGGCGCAAATCAGCTTGATTTCACAAGTTGCCCAAGCCTATCTTACTGAACAGTCATATGCCGAACAGCAGCGACTGGCGCAGCAGACATTAGATAGCCGCCTGGACGATTACAAGCTCGACAAGATGCGCTTCGAAGTCGGCGCCTCATCGGCGCTTGATCTGCGCAACTCAGAAACGCTGGTGCAATCGGCGCGCGTATCGCTGGCCACGCTGGCACGTCAGCGCGGCCAGGCGACCAATGCCTTGGTGCTTCTGGTCGGCAAACCGTTAGGCGATCTGCCGGCGCCGCAAGCGCTGTCGGATGAAAAGATTGTCAGCGAGATTCCGGCTGGCCTGCCGTCCGACTTGTTGAACCGGCGCCCCGACATCCGCCAGGCAGAGCAGAAATTACGCTCCGCCAACGCCAACATCGGCGCTGCGCGCGCGGCCTTCTTCCCAACCATCTCACTGACAGCCAGAATCGGCAATGCCAGTAGCTCGCTGGGCAGTCTGTTCGCCACCGGCAGCCGCAGTTGGTCTTTCGTGCCGCAACTGACGCTACCGATCTTTGAGGGTGGACGTAACCGCGCCAACCTGTCGCTGAGCGAGATTCGCAAGAATCAGGCAATCGCCAACTATGAAAAGACCATCCAGAGCGCATTCAAGGAAGTCGCCGATGCGCTGGTGGCCCGCGGCACGCTCGATGAGCAACTGGCGGCACAGGATGCCTTCCTCAAGGCGCAAGAAGAGCGGGTAAAGCTAACCGATCTGCGCTACAAGAACGGCATCGCCAGCTCGACTGACCGCTTGAACGCGCAACGCGACTTGCTCTCGGCCCAGCAATCGCTGATCCAGACACGTCAACTGCGGCTCAACAACGCCATCGATCTGTATCGTTCGCTGGGCGGCGGTCTGCATGAAAATACGCTAGCGACGAAATCGTAGTGCCTGCCGACCTGAACTTCGGGTCGGAATCCGCACATAGCCGCAGATGTACGAAATGCCGTTCAGATAATTCTGAACGGCATTTTTTATTTTTGCTACCGCGGCGATCAGGGCTAAGTGGCTAAGAAAGTGCGCGCCATTATTTAATTCATTCGCATCCGGTACCACAGCTCGCCCAACAATTCATGCAAAGCGTAAGCGCTACGCTGCATGCCCTCGCCCGAAGGCAGGAAACTCAATAGCGTCAGCCGGTCCCGGCTAAGAAATATGGTGGGTGCTGGTATCACGTCCAGACCGGCATCACCAAACATGGCTAGCGCGCGCGACATATGCAAGGCATCGGTAACCAACAGTATTTTTGTGATACCGGCTTGCCGCAATATGAGCTTCCCCCGAAATTTAGTCTTCCATAGGTAACGTAAAATCAACGATCCTTTGGAAAGACCAGCAATGAAGAAGATACCAAAACAGATGTACACGGCGGAGTTCAAGGAGCTAGCCGTGC
>NZ_JBIIVN010000149.1:0-6471 GCF_044339385.1 Collimonas sp.
TCCAGTGCCACCTTCGCTTTTTGTTGCCCGCTGAAACTGTTTCGTTTTAATTCGTTCATATCCTGCCTTCGTTGTTCAGTGCAGGATACTCCTTAAACTATTGTCCGGATTTCCGGGTCCACTATACAACAGCGATCGTCGCCCCAAAAATTGAGCAAGAAACTTGAATGATGCGTTGAATATCATGAAACCGGGCCCCATAAAAAAGAAAAAACATCAGCAAGGGAGAGGTGACGGCAGCAACAACGATCAGACATGAAATACAAATTTTGACGGGGGTCAAACTATACATTCGTTATAGACGGTAACTGTGGCAGTTTGATCTGACGCATGTATCCCACACAAACTATTACGATTGGTCTTCAAAGTTTTAGCCGCACCATAAATTGGTAAGAAGTTAATTAGTATTGCGTTTTAAATGATGTACTGTCTAAATAAGTTGAAATCACATACATTTAAAATCATAAAAAATACGCCCTTTATAGGGCGTATTTTTGAAGGCTAGATGGTATCCGAATACAGGCTATTATGAGCCTGGGGCAACACTGTTTTTAGTAATAAAGTTATAAGCAGCTGCCGTATTTCCAGAGTTAACAATGTTTGTTGTGATCGCCCAAGTTAAAGCACTGGTACCAACATATGGTGTGTAGCTGATTGTACTTCCATCAATACCTGTACCAATGTCAGTTGCAAGGGTAATTGTAACGACGCCACCAGCAACACTAGCTGACGCGACTTCTTTCGTCGGAGTAAATACAGGGATCTCCGCTCCTGGAGTGCTGGTAGTGCAGTTAGTAACGACACCGCCGGCCTCTTGCGCGCAAAGAGCCGTTGCCGTTTTCAAAGCGTCAGCCGCAATCATGGCGTTAGCGAGTTTAGCGCGCACAGTATAATTTTGGTATTGAGGAATCGCTACTGCAGCCAAAATACCAATAATAGCCACAACGATCATCAATTCGATCAGAGTAAAACCGCGCTGTGCGCGTTGCATCATTTTCATCGACTTCATTTGTTTCTCCTGTTAATCATAGGGACCTGCACTACGCCTTACATAGAGCAATGTCTGTGCCAATCGGAAACTCTGGGATTTCTCTGATCGACAACTTCAAAAGTGACGAAATTTGGCATATTTTCGATGTTTTGTTGATAAATTTTGTCACAAGGAAAAACTATGGGGTCGGAGCTGACCAAATACTGTTATTTCTGTCGGGTATCAAATTGGCAAAATATCTTTAAAGCAATTTATTCATCGCTTACCTGCATTGCTGATTTAAGAAGAACCGGGGTGCCCACCGGGTTCCAGGTAGCATTTTTTGCAACCCAAATATCGTAATCAACCATGAGAAAAGGCCGCGCAGCCTTGACTAACCTCGACTAAAGCTGCGGAAGGTGAACAGATGCTTCTGCTAGTTTCTTCTCATTTCTTCTCATTTCTGCCAATTTCCGCCAATTTCTGCCAACAACGCTGACGCTAAAAAACGCCTAAGCAGCCTTCCAGGAAAACTTCATCACCGTGCCGGCAATATCAATCACATCCTCGTCTTTCAGTGCGCGCGGGCCGGCGCTTAGCGGCACATCGTTGACGCGCGTGTAGGTCTGCCCTTCGACGTGGGTCAATTCGTAACCATGCGGGCGGCGCGTGACGATGGCGACCTGGATGCCTGGACGGCCGATCGTGGTCAGAACCTTGGTCAGCAGCATGGCCTTGCCGGCGCTTGGCCCGTCCAGCACGGTGATGGTGGCATCCGGGCGCGGCAGCGGGAACATCTTGGGGCGGTTGTCTTTGATTTCTTCTTCAGAATCAACCTGATAGACCAGCTTGTACCGAGCCATCTGGATGATGTCGTTGTGCTGCAGGAAGTGCTTACTGACCGGGTGACCGTTGACCTGGGTGCCGTTGGTGCTGTTGAGGTCTTCCAGAAACGAGTCGTTGTAAATAGTGATGATGACCGCATGCTCGCCGCTGATGGCAAGGTTATCAATCACCATGTCATTGTGGGCGCGGCGGCCGATGGTGGTGCGCTCTTTGGTAAGCGTCATCTCTTGTAACACGGTACCGCCTTTGGTCAGGATGATCTTCGCCATTCCTATCTCTCTTGGGAAACGCTATCTGTAGTTAGTTATCAATACTGCGACATCGGATCGGAGCCGCAGTTATTGGTATTGTGAGCTTCCCTCGATTTTTCGTCTTCCAACAGGTGGCTTTTATGCCGCCTGTTGGAAGACGAAAAATCGAGGGAAGCTCAGTCAGTACAAACCAGCGGATACAGCTAAACAAAAAGGGAGCCGAAGCTCCCTTTTTGTTTGTCACGCTTATTACGTTATTACGTTATTACGTTTGTTATCTTTGACGCGCTCGTGGCGTCAGCCAACGATTACAGCAAAGCCTTCAACAGGCGTGCCATTTCCGATGGATTCTTGGTTACGGTGATGCCACACGCTTCCATGATGTCCAGCTTGGCTTGTACGGTATCAGCGCCGCCAGAGATCAAGGCACCGGCGTGGCCCATGCGTTTGCCCGGAGGAGCGGTAACACCAGCGATGAAGCTGACTACCGGCTTTTTCATGTTGTCCTTGATCCAGTAAGCGGCATTGGCCTCATCCGGGCCGCCGATTTCGCCGATCATGATAACGGCATCGGTTTCCGGATCGTCGTTGAACATCTTCATGATGTCGATGTGCTTCAAGCCGTTGATCGGGTCGCCGCCGATACCAACTGCCGACGATTGGCCCAGGCCGAGTGCGGTCAATTGACCGACTGCTTCATAAGTCAGGGTACCGGAGCGCGATACCACGCCGATACGGCCTTTCTTGTGGATGTGGCCTGGCATGATGCCGATCTTGATTTCGTCTGGCGTGATCAGACCCGGGCAGTTCGGCCCGAGCAGCAGAGTCTTGCTGCCGGCCTTTGCCATGCGGTCTTTCAGTGCCAGCATGCCGCGTACCGGAATGCCTTCGGTGATGCAGATGGCCAGATGGAGTTCGGCTTCGACGGCTTCCCAGATTGCCGCTGCTGCGCCTGCTGGCGGCACATAGATAACCGAGACGTTGGCGCCGGTGGCGGCCTTGGCTTCGGCAACGTTAGCGAAAATCGGGATGCCTTCGAAATCTTCACCGGCTTTCTTCGGGTTGACGCCGGCGACAAATGCGTTTTTGCCGTTTGCGTAATCGCGGCAGGCGCGGGTGTGGAATTGGCCGGTCTTGCCGGTAATGCCTTGGGTGACGACTTTAGTGTCTTTGTTGATCAGGATCGACATATCTGTTCCTAGTTAATTACTTATTTACCGTTGGCCGCAGCAACAACCTTCTGCGCCGCTTCTTCCATGCTGTCTGCCGAGATGATCGGCAAGCCGGAATCGGCCAGCATTTTCTTGCCGATTTCTTCGTTGGTGCCCTTCATGCGGACTACCAGCGGCACTTGCAGCGAAACGGCTTTGGATGCAGTGATGACGCCTTCGGCGATCACGTCGCAGCGCATGATGCCGCCGAAAATGTTGACCAGGATGGCTTTCAGGCCTGGGTTCTTCAACATGATCTTGAACGCTTCAGTAACCTTCTCAGCGGTAGCGCCGCCGCCGACGTCGAGGAAGTTGGCGGGCTCGCCGCCGAACAGTTTGATGGTGTCCATGGTGGCCATGGCCAGACCGGCGCCGTTTACCAGACAGCCGATATTGCCGTCGAGCGAGATGTAGGCCAGGTCGAACTTGGAGGCTTCGATTTCAGCTGGATCTTCTTCGTCCAGATCGCGGTAAGCGACGATTTCCGGATGGCGGAACAAGGCGTTGGCGTCGAAGTTGAACTTGGCGTCCAGTGCGATGACTTTGCCGGAACCGGTGACGATCAGCGGGTTGATTTCCGCCAGCGACGAATCGGTATCCCAATAGGCTTTGTACAAACCTTGCAATTGGGTGCGGGCGTCAGCGATGGAAGCGGCCGGTACGCCGATTTTAGCCGAGATGCTGTCTGCTTCGGCGTCGGTCAGGCCGGTAGCCGGATCGATCACGACTTGATGAATTTTTTCCGGGTGGCTGGCTGCGACTTCTTCAATGTCCATGCCGCCTTCGCTCGATGCCATCAGCACCACGCGCTGGGTAACGCGGTCGGTCACCATGCTGACGTAGAGTTCTTGCTTGATGTCAGCGCCTTCTTCGATCAGTAGGCGACGTACTTTTTGGCCTTCCGGGCCGGTTTGATGGGTGACCAACTGCATGCCCAGAATCTGGTTGGCGTATTCGCGCACTTGTTCCAGCGACTTGGCAACTTTCACGCCGCCGCCTTTGCCGCGACCACCAGCATGGATCTGGGCTTTGACGACCCAAACCGAACCGCCGAGAGTTTCAGCTGCCTTGACCGCGTCTTCGACGTTCAGGCACGGGATGCCACGCGGTGTTGTCACTCCAAACTGACGGAGAATTTCTTTACCCTGATACTCATGGATCTTCATACGAGCTTCCCTTCTGACACTTAATTAAATGGAACTGCTTGGTTGGATAAATTAGATTGGGAGTCAACTGCAGACGGAGGGCTGATTGCCCACTTCGGATAATATTTGGCGACAACTGCGCCTTCACTACGTAAAGCATGACAACGATCGAGCTGGGGCGGCTTTTTCTGCTCGGCCAGCGGATCTGAAAGATTCGTACGATCTACGTCGCCGCCAAACGCCTGCAATGCGGCGGTCGGCAATATCTGCGCCAATTCGGTCAGATGGGTGCAGCCGAGCGCGCCGCCGATGCGCTCCTTGAGCGCATGACGAAAGCCCTTGACCAGGCTCAAGCCAACCAGTTTTTTATACTCAGGACCAATGGTGTTGCAATAGCCGGGATACGGCACGGCTGCCGAGTTGACGTCGACGTCGACGACGATGAACTGATGATCGAGGGTCAGCCGTAACCACAGCTTATGCAACGGCGCACCTGCCGGCAAATTGCCAGAAGGCAAAGAAAGATCGAAGGATTTGGTATCGGTAACGTGCGCGTCGATATCCCACAAGCCATCATCGCGCACAAACGCTTCGATGTGAATCGCGCGGGTGTGCTTTAGCGCTCGGCGGGGGACAGAGGGTGTCAGAGACATATCGGTGAACTAATTTGCGTATCGCTGCCACAGCTTCTATGGCAACTGCCGCTCCATGCGGTTTGCAAAACCCCAAAAGTGTAGCACAGCTTATGTCACATTACCGCTTTTGATCAACCATTGCAAAACAGACATCAAGCGCCGTCGACGTCGGCTATGCTGGCATGTATCGCGGTTCAATCATTGTCATATCCATCGCGATCATACCCATCACGAGATTCATCCGCAGATTCATCGCCACCACCTTTGAGCGCGGCCTGGATCGCCCGCTGGGA
This sequence comes from Collimonas sp., assembly GCF_044339385.1. Taxonomy (NCBI): domain Bacteria; kingdom Pseudomonadati; phylum Pseudomonadota; class Betaproteobacteria; order Burkholderiales; family Oxalobacteraceae; genus Collimonas; species Collimonas sp. The sequence goes on from NZ_JBIIVN010000149.1 coordinate 5,352, forward strand.
AAAGCCGCGTTGCAGCAAAAAACGTATTTGTTTGGCGCGCTCAGCCGCGTCTGCCGGCGGCTGCTTGAATTTCTTACGCCAGACTTCGCGCGCACGGGCGATTTCGCCGCTGGCCAGGTCGGCTTTGATATCGGCCAATGCGTCGGCGTCAATCCCGTGGCTTTGCAGTTCAGAGAGGATGCGGCTGTTGCCGTAGCGATGGGCGCGACGGTGGATCAGGGATTCTGAAAAGCGTGATTGGGACAAGAGCTTGGCGGCTTCCAGCGTATCGAGCAAGGCTTCGATGTCGTCGCCTTCTTGCGCGTAGCGCGATAATTTGCGCGCCAGCTCCAGACGGCTGTGCTCACGCGCCGACAGATAGCGCAGCGCTCTGCCTTTGAGGCTGATTTGCGGTTTGGCCATGGGTGATTTAGAACTGCTATTGCGTCTCAAGGGGGGGGGCACAACTCTGCGCCCCCCGTCCAGGCGCCCCGGCGCTGCGTCATTCCCGCGCACACGGGAATCCATTTTGATCAGCCAGCCGGCAAGCCGGATCCCCGCGTTCGCGGGGATGACGTATCTACGGTATTGGCAAGTGCCAACTATGTGCCAACTTCTACCTTAAACCTTAAACCTTAAAACTTAAACCGGCTCTTCCGACTTTGCGGCAGCAGCGGCGGCTTTACTGGTCTTGGCTGCGGATTTTTCGGCCTTGTCGCCGCCGTCGGTTTTGATGATGCCGAGCTCTGGCACACACAGCGAAGCGCGTACCTTGTTCTCGATTTCACGCGCCAGTTCCGGCCGTTCTTTCAGGTAGGTACGGGCATTGTCCTTGCCTTGGCCGATACGTTCACCGTTGTAGCTGTACCAGGCGCCCGACTTTTCAACGATCTTGGCATCGGAACCGAGATCGAGGATTTCACCTTCACGCGATGTGCCTTCGCCATACAGGATGTCGAAGTGCGCTTCCTTGAATGGCGGGGCGATCTTGTTCTTGACGACCTTGACCTTGGTTTCGTTGCCGATGACTTCATCGCCGGACTTGATCGAGCCGGTGCGGCGGATATCCAGACGTACCGAAGCGTAGAACTTCAGGGCGTTGCCGCCGGTGGTGGTCTCGGGATTGCCGAACATGACGCCG
>NZ_JBIIVN010000150.1:0-6445 GCF_044339385.1 Collimonas sp.
CCGAGCTGATTCCGGGCGCCGATATTTTCCTCGGCCTGTCGGCTGGCGGCGTGCTGAAGCAAGACATGGTCAAGATGATGGCCCCGCGGCCGCTGGTGCTGGCGCTGGCCAACCCGACCCCGGAAATCCTGCCGGAAGAAGTCAAGGCCGTACGCGATGACGCCGTGATGGCGACCGGCCGTTCGGATTATCCGAATCAGGTCAATAACGTATTGTGCTTCCCGTACATCTTCCGCGGCGCGCTCGATTGCGGCGCCACCACCATTACCCGCGAAATGGAAATCGCCGTGGTGCATGCGATTGCCGAACTGGCGCAAGCCGAGCAGTCCGACATCGTTGCCACCACCTACGGCATTACCAACCTGGCGTTTGGCCCTGAATACATCATTCCAAAGCCGTTCGATCCGCGTCTGATGATCAAGATTGCGCCGGCAGTGGCCAAGGCCGCGGTTGCCTCCGGCGTCGCCAGCCGTCCGATTCAGGACATGGAAGCCTACATCGACAAGCTGCAGCAATTCGTCTATCGCAGCGGCACGCTCATGCGTCCGCTGTTCCAGATCGCCAAGAAAGCAGCGGCCGACAAGAAACGCATCGTCTACGCCGAAGGCGAGGAAGAACGGGTACTGCGCGCGGTGCAGGTTGTGGTCGATGAGAACCTGGCGCGGCCGATTCTGGTTGGCCGTCCGGCGGTGCTGCAACAGCGCATTGAACGGTTCGGCTTGCGCTTGAAGATGAATGTCGATTTCGAAGTCATCAATCCGGATTTCGACGAACGTTATCGCGATTACTGGCAGACATTCCTGGCGATGACCAAACGCCAGGGTGTGATCGAACAGTATGCCAAGCTGGAAATGCGTCGGCGTCACACACTGATCGGTTCGATGGCGATCCACAAGGACCACGCCGACGGTATGATCTGCGGCACCTACGGCACTACCAGCCTGCATTTGAATTACATCGACAAGGTGCTGGGCCGTCGCGAAGGCGTCAATGTCTACGCTGCCATGAATGCACTGATTCTGGCTGACCGTCAATTGGTATTGGTTGACACTCACGTCAACGAAGAGCCGACCGCCGCGCAACTGGCCGACATCACGATTCTGGCGGCGGAAGAAATGCTGCGCTTCGGCATCAAGCCGCGTGCCGCATTGCTGTCGCATTCCAACTACGGGTCCAGCAACAGTGCTTCGGCGCTGAAAATGCGCAACGCGCTGGCGATCATCAAGGAGATGGCGCCGGATCTGGAAGTCGACGGCGAAATGCACGGCGACACCGCCCTCAACATCGAATTGCGTCGTCAATTGATGCCGGATTCGCCGCTGACGGGCGATGCCAACTTGTTGGTGATGCCAAATATCGACGCTGCCAATATCGCCTATAACCTGCTCAAGAACACCTGTGGCAACGGCGTCGCGGTTGGTCCTATCCTGTTGGGTTGCGCCAAGCCGGTGCATATCCTGACACCTTCGGCCACCGTGCGCAGGATCGTCAACATGACCGCCTTGTGCGTGGTGGATGCGATCTCGGCACGTTAAGTCAAGCCAGGCTTAAGCCTGGCAAGAGCAGCAAATAAGGAGGGCCCGCTTTTGGCGACAAATCATCGTCGTTGAAAGCGGGCCCTTTTTGTTTTTTTACAGAGCGCTCGCCGCAGCATCGAGAAAGCGTGTAAATTGCAATGAAAATAATACGTTGGCGGAAAGCGGTGAGAAAACCGCAGTAATTACAACATCAGGAGATGCGATGTCAGATTATCCAAAGAGCCCGTTGATGGGCCAAATGATGGATCAACCGTTGCTGATTTCCAGCATTATCCAGCACGCAGATCGTTATTTCGGCAGCAATGAAATCGTCTCGCGCCGGTTGGAAGGCGACCTCCACCGTTACACCTACCGCGATTGCCATCGCCGCGCACGGCAACTGGCGAATGCACTGGCTGCGCTGGGCGTCGGCATGGGCGAGCGGGTCGCGACCTTAGCCTGGAACGGTTACCGGCACATGGAAGCCTACTACGCCATATCCGGCTCGGGTGCGGTGCTGCACACGCTCAATCCGCGCCTGCATCCCGACCTGATCGGCTACATCGCCAACCACGCCGAAGATCAATATCTGCTGTTTGATATCTGCTTCCTGCCGCTGGTCGAGGCGCTGGCGCCGCTGGCCAAGACCATCAAGGGCTACATCGCCATGTGCGCGCCCGAAGACCTGCCGCGGCACAGCAAACTGCCCAATCTGCTGTGCTATGAGGCGCTGCTGGCCGCCAGTTCAGACGATTATGCCTGGCCCTTGTTCGATGAAAATTCCGCCTCCAGTTTGTGCTACACCTCCGGCACCACCGGCAACCCCAAGGGAGCGCTGTATTCGCATCGCTCGACGCTACTGCACTCGTATGCCTCGACCATGCCAGACAGCATGAACATCTGCGGCCGCGATGCCGTGCTGCCGGTCGTGCCGATGTTCCATGTCAATGCCTGGGTACCGTATGCGGTGCCGCTGACCGGCGCCAAGATGGTGTTTCCAGGGCTCGGGCTGGATGGCAAATCACTGTACGAATTGTTCGAGCAGGAACAGGTAACGGTGTCGGCCGGGGTGCCAACCGTGTGGCTCGGGCTGCTCAACTACATGGCACAGAATGACCTCAGCTTTTCCAGTTTCAGGCGCACCATTATCGGCGGCTCGGCTTGCCCGCCAGCGATGATGCAAACCCTGCGGCAGCGTTACGGGGTCGAGGTGGTGCATGCCTGGGGCATGACTGAGTTGTCGCCGCTGGGCACCACTTGCACCCTGCAGACCAAACCCGTTAGCTTGCCGCTCAGGCAACAGGAATTGCTGTTGCAAAAACAGGGCCATGTGATTTTCGGCGTCGATATGAAAATCGTCGACGATGCCGGCATCGCGCTGCCGTGGGATGGAGAGACTTTTGGCAATCTGCTGGTCAAGGGGCCGTGGGTGGTCAATGCTTACTTCAAGAACGAAGGTGGCCAGGTGTTGCGTGACGGCTGGTTTCCGACCGGCGACGTGGCTACCATCGATGCCGATGGCTATATGCAAATCACCGACCGCAGCAAGGATGTGATCAAGTCGGGAGGTGAGTGGATCAGCAGCATTGATCTGGAAAATATCGTGATGGCGCATCCGGCGGTGCAGATGGCCGCTTGCATCGGTATTTTTCATCCGAAGTGGGATGAGCGGCCGCTGCTGGTGGTGGTCAGGAAGCCGGGGATGGCAGTGAGCGCTGCCGAGCTGTGGACATTTTTCGAAGGCAAGGTCGCCAGGTGGTGGACCCCGGACGATGTGGCGTTTGTCGATGCCCTGCCGCTAGGCGCCACCGGCAAGCTGTTGAAGAACAAGCTGCGCGAGCAATTCAAGGGCTATGTCTTGCCCACTGCCTGAGGCGGTTAACGGCGCACGTTATGCTGATTCATCCGATTTGTCTGAGTCATTCAACTTGCCTGACTGGTCCAGCTGCCTGATCGGCACCCTGCCGGTTTGTACGCGGCTGGCGGCGCGGTCGCAATGATCATGATGGTCGTCAAAAAACATGTGCGGCTTGAACGCCGCCAGCACATCCGATTTGACGACGCCGCCCATGAAGAAGGTTTCGTCGATGGCGACGTTCCAGGCGCGCAATGTACGGATCACCCGTTCGTGCGCCGGCGATGAACGCGCCGTCACCAGCGCGGTGCGGATTGGCGCGGCGCGGCCGTCGGCATTCTTGAAATTATTCTGGATATACGACAGCGCAATCAGCAGATGCGCGAAAGGGCCGCGCGGTAACGGCCGCATGGCGTTCTCGCGTTCGTGCTTTGCAAATGCCTCGATGCCGTCATTCTGGTAAATCCGCTCTGATTCATCCGAAAAAATCACGGCATCGCCATCGAAGGCAATGCGGATCTGATCCAGTTCTTCCAGCACGTTGTCGGGCTTCTGGTATAGCAATGCCGCGGCCGCACCGGCGTTGATAGCTGCCTGCACGTCGTCTTCATGCAGCGACAGAAACAGGCTGACGTTGAACGCCTGCAAATACGGCGCCAGCGAGGCGCCGCCGGACAGCACCGCGCGCGTGATATCGAGCTCGTAGTGCTTGATCGAATTGAAGATACGCATTGAAGTCTCGCTGGAATTACGCGACATGATCACCACTTCAACAAAGCGCCGGCCCGGCGTTAGCAAGTTCAGTTTCAGTAAAGCTCTTACCAGCGCAAAGCCGGCGCCCGGTTTGAGAATCTGGTTTTCATTGATCAGTTGATGACGGCGATATGCTTCCAATCCTTGCGTGCGGAAGATTGCTTCTTCCGCTTCCAGATCGAACAGCGCGCGCGACGATATGCCGATTACCAGCAGATTATCCAGAGATTGAGGCATGGTCGATGATCTTCGGGTGATTGTCGAGGGATGGTCGGGTAATGGTCGGGTAATGGTCGGGTAATGGTCGGGTGATTGTCAGGCAATGGTCCGGTAATGCACGAAAGCCGAGAGCGCTCATTATAGGGCAGGCGTTGCTACAGGCTGGCCCGAAGGTGGACAAAGCTTTTTTGGCAATGTTTTCTTTATCATTTTTTGTTGTATGTTGAAGATGGATTGTTCCCGGCCGTTACGTTACATGTTACGTACCGCGACCGCACGTAACATCCACGCGTGTTGTCGCAACTCACTCTAGATAGTTTTTGTTAGTCATTGATTTTTAAAGATTTTATCCAGATTTGGAGAAGTCCGCCGGGGCCGCGCGCAAGCCGCTTCCGCCGTTTTTCAGATTGGCACGCTCCTTGCGGAATAGCAGCACGTAAAGCGCTTGTCCGATTCATTACAACGGGAGATATAGATCATGAAAGCATCGAAAAAAAGCGGAGTCTTTGCTGCATCCATGTTGCTGACAGCATTGCTCGCCGGCTGCAGCGGCAGCGGCGGTCTGGCCAGCAGCGCTGGCACCGGCGGCACCTCAACCGGCACCGGTCCTGGTACTACGCCAACCACGCCGACTAGCCCAACTACGCCGACCACACCGACGACGCCTGCTGCCTCGTCCAGCAGTCTGATATCTAACGCCGGCAACACAGTATCCAGCGTTGGCAGCGCAGTCGGTTCCGCAGGCAACACAATCATCGGCCAACTTCCGCTGGTGAGTCCAGATACCAAAGCCGGCCTGAACGGAGTGGTGACTAATGGCACCGGCATCGTCGGCACGATTGGCGATGGCATAGCCAACGGCCTGGGGCAGATCGGCACAGCGTCGAATCCGGTTGGTACTACGGTTGCCAGTGCCGGCACTGCGGTGGCTCAGGTTGGCGCCACCGTACAAAGTGTTGGTCAGACTGTAACCGGTCTGGGCAGCAGCGGCCCGCTCAGCCCACTTGCTCCGGTGACGGCACCGCTCGGTGGTGTGGTCACCACGTTAGGCGGCGCAGTCTCCGGTACTGTTGCACCGGTGGTGACAAGCGCGTTGACGAGCGGCCCGGTACAGCAATTGACGCAAACCGCCAGTACCGCGATCGCGCCTTTGACCAGCACTGCCGGAACTCTGTTGCAGACAGTCGGCAATGCCACAGGATTGAATCAACCGGCCAATTTGCTGCTCGGCGTGGCTGGCAGCGCTGTCGCCAATGCCGGCACCGGCCTGACAAATTCCGGCGTGCCGGTGCTCAGCAATCTCGGTCCTGTCGTGACAAACGGCGGCAGCGCGGTCGGCGGCCTGGCGCTGAATGGCATCACGAATACCGGGCAGCCGTTACTGGCCGGTCAGACTGGTGGCTTGTTGCAGCCGGTCGATAATGCGCTTAGCGGCGCACTTACCGGCCCGCTGGCACCGGTGGTTAGCGTCATCGGTGGCGTAAGCGCTGGTTTGAGCGGCACCGCCGGCGGCGGCCCGCTGGCTCCGGTGACTGGCGTGGTGGGTAGCGTAACCGGGGCGCTTGGCGGTGTACCCAGCGGCAGCAATCCACTGGCTCCGGTAACCGGCGTGGTGGCGGGCCTGACCAGTACGGTGACGGCCGGCACTGGCGCCGGAGCCAGCGGCCAGGTAGGCGGATTGCTGACCGGCGTGCTCGGTGGTCTGACCAAAAAATAATTGCTGCTACGGCGGCTGGAAAAAACCTTGGCGATGCTTGCCAAGGTTTTTTCTTTGCAGGAATCGTTCAAATTGAACAGAGGCGAAATGACAACGTAAGCCAGAATAATATAGTTGCGTCAGGCCAATTAATATTTTACTTTATTGGCGACTCATGGTCCCGGGCAACAGTGAGCTTCCCTCGATTCTGGGCGCAAGCCCACTAGCGGCCACGGCGACACCCACACTGGAATTTCTCAGCACCGATGTGATGCAAGTGAGCTTCCCTCGATTTTTCGTCTTCCAACAGGTGGCTTTTATGCCGCCTGTTTTTCCTGATGTTGCTCAGTGAGCCTGTCATCTAAATACTGGCAGGGTGAACGATAGCCAAGCGTCGAATGCTGC
>NZ_JBIIVN010000006.1:0-30751 GCF_044339385.1 Collimonas sp.
ACGATGCCATTGCGGGACTGGAAGGGAGCACTTAACCGCTTCACTATCCAGTTTGAAGAACGGATGAAGCCGAATTAAACGAAATTCCGTTTACACAAAATCCAGCACACCCTCGGCACGGCCGCTTATCAGTGGATCTTTTTCGAGCGAGTTCGGACAGATCGAGGTGGTGGCCCAAATCTATCGGGATGCCGCCGGGTTGGACTGGGTTGCCGTGGTCGCCTTGCCGCGTTCCGACTTCTCGGGAGCGATCAATTCCGGTGTCTACAAAAGCCTGTACCTGGGCTTGCTGGTGATCCTGCTGGCCTTGTTATTCGGCTATGCCATCTTGCGCTGGGCCTTGCCCGATATCCGCAAGCTGACCCTGGCCGTGCGCAGCATCGGCAGCGGCCGGCCGCTGGAAAAATTGAATATCGATCGCAAGGATGAGATTGGCGAGCTGGCGGAAAGCTTCCAGGAGATGGAGCGTCATTTGCGTACCGATCGCCTGACCAGCCTGCTCAACCGCGACTCCCTGATCGCGCAAATCGAATTCCGCCGCCGCACCGATGTCGAGCCGCATCTGTTCCGCTTTGCCGTGTTGTTCGTCGATCTCGATAAATTCAAGCAGGTCAACGATGAATATGGCCATGACGAAGGCGATCGGGTCTTGATCGAGGTCGGCTTGCGCTTGCAGAATGTCTTGCGCAAGGAGGGTGAAGTGCCGCGTTTCGGCGGCGACGAATTCATCGTCTATTTGCCAGGCGTGGCTGACGAGGAATCGGCATTGGCGATTTCCGAAAAAATCTATGCGGTGTTGAACAAGCCGATCCTGATGTCTAACGGCGAGTATTTCCAGGTTGGCGCATCAATCGTCGGCGCCCTGTATCCGGCTGACGGCCTGGATCTAGAAGCCTTGTTGAAGGTGGCTGACAAGCGGATGTATAGTGTCAAGAAATTCGGCGGTCCGGCGTTCTCAGTGGATCCCGAGTGATGCGATTCCGGATTTCTAACACGATGGGGATGTCATGACTTTTGCAACCACTGATCTTTGCGACGCCAACGAAGACAAGCTGGGCACGGCGGCTTTGGCGGTGCTGCCGCCGGTATTTATTTCGCTGGGCAAGCGCCAGGCGTTTGCCGGTCCGGCGCGAACCCTCAAGGTGCACGAGGATAATGTACTCGTGCGCAGCACATTGGAAACCGCCGGCGAGGGCCGGGTGCTGGTGGTCGACGGCGGCGGCAGCCTGCGCTGCGCGCTGGTCGGCGGCAATCTCGGTGTGTTGGCGCAGAAGAACGGCTGGGCCGGGATTGTCGTCAATGGTTGCGTGCGCGATTCGGCAGAATTGAATGTCTGCGATATCGGCGTACGAGCCCTGGCCTTGCACCCGCAGCGTAGCGTCCGTAAAGGGGTAGGGGAGCGCGATGTCAGCGTGTCAATAGCTGGCGTCACGGTGCGGCCGGGCGACTGGATTTATGCGGATGCCGATGGGGTGTTGGTAGCCGGCCAGAAGTTGCATTAAGTGGCTATCAGCTAAGAGGGAATGACCTCCTCGGTCCCGCACGTCAATGCTGTCGATTTGGCGGCACGGTTCCGTCGGCGCGACCCACCATTCTTTTCCATTTCATGAGATACGCTGCATGCCCGCCATTAGGTGAGCATGCAGCGCTCGCGCGCGTCCATGTTCGATGCGCTGAATCAGTCGGCATTCCAATTCATCGTAGACAGAGTACTTATATTTCATAAGGTTATTCTAAATCGTATTAAGAATGATTCGTATTTGTGTTACGCTAGGACGTCATCTTATCCAAGCGGAGTGAATATGGCGCAAATGCATGAGCGGACGAAACCATCGGCAGCGATGCCAATGTTGAACGTGAGTTCCGATGCATCGATTTCTGCCGCCCCCTTGCTTGATGCCCTTATCGCGAATCGCCCGCTGTTCGTCAATGTGGCGCGCAGCTTCGTCGGCTGCACCAGCCGTGCCGAAGACGTAGTCCACGATGTGTTCATCAAGCTTGCCGATCTTCCTGATCAGGATGTCGTGCGCCAGCCAGCCGCCTACGTGATGCGAATGGTGCGCAATGCGTCCATCGACGCCTGCCGTCGCCAGAATCTTGAAAATATCTACCGCGCCGATGAAGGCAGCGGCCTGAATATGCCTTCGCAAGAACCGTCACCGGAGGCCGCGCTGGAGGTGCGCGATACGTTGCGCCACGTATTCGCTGCATTGGCTCAGTTGCCGGCGCGTAGCCGCAATGCATTCGAAATGGTACGGCTGCGCGACGAAACGCTGCAGAGCACCGCACGTGCCCTCAACGTCTCGCAGACGCTCGTGCATTTCATGGTGCGGGATGCGCAACGGCACTGCAGCAACTGCCTGGAGGCTTGCGACCGCGGCGCCGCCATTCCTGCATTTCACAGCAATAACTCGCGCGATGCTAAAAAAATGCGCGCGCCAATCGTCTACTTAAAGTAGAGGTGGCGTTTGGGTGCAGTAAATCCTATCCGCCACCGTTTTTTTGAACGCATTTCGAGCGAGCTCCAACCATGACACAAGCACAGAATATTCCTGACGCCATTGCCAAAGAAGCGGACGGCGATGTTTACACCGTCGTGATCAACGACGAAGAGCAGTATTCGATCTGGCCGACGTTTCGCGCCGTGCCGGCCGGTTGGCGCGAGGTAGGAGTAAGCGGCCCGAAGGCAGTCTGCCTGGCGCACATCGAATCGGTCTGGACCGACATGCGGCCGGCCAGCTTGCGTCGTCACATGGATGGTGCTGCTGCGCCGAAGGCGCAAGTATCGTAATTTGCCGTGCCCGAGGTCGGGATCCGGCCCCGGTTGCACTGTTTCTGCAAGAGGATTTCGTATGACTACACTTTCCGTACCGCAGCTCACGCTTGATGATCTGCGGATCGAGCCGGGCTTGCCGACTATCGTCGCGCCGAAAGCCGGAGTGGATATTTCATTGGAAGAGGCGGCGCCGCTATTGCGGATGCTTGCTGACGACACCCTGGAAAAGGCCGGTGGCATCCTGTTTACCGGCTTTCGCGCGGCGCCGGTGGAAGCGTTCCAACGCTTTGCCGCATCCTTCGGCCACCCGCTGATCGGTTACGAATTCGCATCGACTCCGCGCAGCCAGGTGGAGGGCGCTGTATACACCTCGACCGAATATCCGCCGCATCGCTCGATTCCGCTGCATAACGAACAATCGTATACGCGAGAATGGCCGTTGCGCATCTGGTTCCAGTGCGTGCTTGCCGCACGTTCCGGCGGCGCCACGCCGATCGCCAACAGCCGCGCGATTTATCAGGCGCTTGATCTGGCGCTGATTGCGCGCTTTACCAAACGCGAACTGCTCTACGTGCGCAACTTTGGGCAGGGCCTTGATTTACCGTGGGAGCAGACCTTCGGCTCAAGCGATCCGCGTGTGGTTGAGCGTTATTGCGCCGCGCGCGGCATTGACTGCTTATGGCGTGACGGCGAGGACGGCGAGTTGTTGTTGCGTACGCGCGAACGCTGCCAGGCAGTCGCAAGCCATCCGCGCACCGGCGACATGGTCTGGTTCAATCAGCTCAATCTGTTTCATCTCTCTGCGCTGGATGAGGATATGCAGGAGACGCTGGTCGATGCAGTCGGTTTTGAGAATGTGCCGCGCAATGTCTTTTATGGCGACGGCGAACCAATCGAGGCCTCGGCGCTGGCTGAAATTCGTGGTGTGCTGGACCGCCAGCGCATCGTTTTCCCCTGGGTCGACGGCGACGTGCTGATGCTGGATAACATGCTGACGGCGCATGCCCGCGATCCGTTCGAAGGGCCGCGCAAGGTGGTGGTGGCAATGGCGCAAAGCTATAGTGAACCGAACGCCGGTCAGCGGCTGATGGCGCCATGATGAAAGCGGTGGGAGCGGCCCTGTTGGCGCGCTCGTTGACGGTCGCTTATCGTGAACAAGTGGTGCTTGACCAGCTGGACCTGAGTATCAAGGCCGGACGAATCACCGCCTTGTGCGGTCCCAATGGTTGCGGCAAAAGCACCTTGCTGCGCACACTTGCCGGGTTACAGCCGTTTCGTAGTGGCCAAGTGGAGGTGAATGGCGCCGCGCTGGGCTCGTACCGGCGGCGCGACCTTGCACGGGCGCTGACGATGCTGGCGCAATTCAATCAAATTCCCGCAGGATTGACCGTGCGCGAGCTGGTCGCCTATGGACGCTACGCATATGGTGGATGGCTACGTGGATTGACGCGTACCGACCAGGTGGCGGTCGACGAAGCACTGGACGCCAGCGGACTGGCCGATTATGCCGGGCGTGACGTGGCTGCTTTGTCGGGCGGTGAACGGCAGCGCGTGTGGATTGCCATGGCGCTGGCCCAGCAGGCGCTCATCGTGCTGCTTGATGAGCCAACCACCTATCTCGATATCCATCATCAACTCGATATCCTGTACGAACTGCGTCGCCTGAACCAGGAGCGCGGGCTGACGATCGTATGGGTACTGCATGACCTGAACCAGGCCGCCGCCTTCAGCGACGAGATGGTGCTGATGCGCGCCGGCCGCATTGTTGCGCATGGCTCGCCCGATGCGATGCTTGAGCCGCATTATCTGAACCAGACCTTCGATGTGCCGATGCTGAAGATTGCCCACCCGCAGACGGGCGCGCCGATGTGTGTGCCTGCCTATCAGGGAGCGATCGATCCGGCCCGGGCCGGCAAGGACCTCGCGGCATGAGTGCATCGGCGGTATTCCGCTCGTCGCGCCCGCCTGGTCCTGGGGCGCTGCTCAGCAGCCGGCAGGCGCCGATGAAGAGCAGGGTGGCTGTCATTGCGGCGGCGCTGATCGTGTTGATCATCGTTACAGCGGCAATTCGTCTTGCTCCCGGCGTGCAATTCTGGCTGGCGGCGTCCGCGCAGGGCGGCGACGCCGCCACGCTGAGCCGTATCTTGTTGTTCGACTTGAGTATGCCGCGGGTAGCGGCGGCGCTGGTCGCCGGCGCTTGTCTCGCGGTAGCGGGGACGCTGTTCCAGGCTATCACACGCAACCCGCTGGCCTCGCCCGATCTGCTCGGCATCACCGGCGGCGCCCAACTGGGCCTGCTTGCCGCCATGATTGTGCCGGCACTGGCCGGGGTGGCGTCGGTGCCGTTGTTGTTTGGTTGCGGCCTGGCTGCTGCGCTATGCGTGGTGGCAGCGGCGGGATGGCGCGCGACGCCGTTACGTCTGGTGCTGGCCGGCAGCGTGTGCATGTTGCTGTTTTCGGCGATTAGTACGCTGGTGCTGGCGTTTTTCGAACAAAGCATAGCCGGCGCTGCGCTTTGGGCCAGCGGTAGTCTTTACCAGCCAGGGGCGAGCGGGCTGAAGACCGCCATGGGTTGGCTGTTGCTGCCGTTGCTGGCGTTGCCATTCGTGATCCGCCCGCTCAATCCGCTGGTTCTCGGCGATGATGCCGCTACCGCTGCCGGAGTGCGAATCGACGCCGCGCGCAGCGTAGCGATGGTGGTCGCGGTCGGTTTTGCGAGCGTTGCGGTGAGCATTGCCGGGCCATTGTCGTATGTAGGTTTGATCGCACCGAATTTGCTGCGCCAGATACGCGGCGCAAAATCCTCGAAGCTGGCGGCGTTGGTGCCGTTGTCGGCATTGGTGGGCGGCGCGCTGGTGCTGGTGACCGATAGCGCCGTGCTGGCGCTGGACTTGGACGCCACATTGTCGACCGGGGTAGCGATTGCGTTAGTTGGCACGCCGCTGATGCTGGCAATGATCCGCAGCGGTGCAGCATGGGCTGGCGCCATGGGCAAGGAACAGGAGCCGCCGGCGTCGGCAGCGCGAACGCGCTGGATGTTGGCGCTGGCCGCGCTGCCATGGCCGATGATCGCTGGCGGTTTGCTGTTGACCAGTGCCGCACTGCCGTTCGTCGGCGCTTCGCTGGGGGCGAGGATGATTGATCCGGTTAGCTGGCTTGCGGCCTTGGATGGTCGCGACGAGGTAACGCGGATGCTGCTTGACCTGCGTGTGCCGCGCTTGCTGTGTGCACTGCTGGCTGGGGGCTTGCTGGCCGCCAGTGGGGTGCTGATGCAGAGCATCGTGCGCAATCCGCTGGCCGGGCCAGAAGTGCTGGGCGTGACGCAAGGCGCGGGATTGGCAACATTCATCGCCCTCATTTTCTGGCCCTTCGCTGCCCATTCGACACTTGCTGTCGCCGCGTTGGTCGGCGGCGGCGCTACCCTGATGCTGACCCTGCTGCTGAATCGCCGCCATCGTTACGCGCCGCTGGCCGTGGCATTGACCGGGCTGGTTCTCGGCACCCTGTGGACTACCTTGTCGCAGTGCCTGATCACGCAGCAGAGCGTACAGCCGGCGCGATTCGTGGTGTGGCTGGTTGGCGGCACCTATGGTCGCAGCTGGGGGGAAGTGATTACACTGCTGCCTTGGTGTCTGTTGGCATTGCCAGTGCTGGCATTGCTGGCGAAGCCGCTCGACCTGCTTGCACTCGGCGACGAACAAGCCGCAAGTCTGGGCTTGCCGATCGCCGTCTTAAGGCCGCTGGTGTTGACGGTTGCCACGCTTGCCGCGTGTGCAGCGGTGGCGGCGGTGGGGCCGGTCAGCTTTATCGGCTTGATGGCGCCGCATCTGGCTGCAATGCTCGGCGCTCGCAGCCATCGTACACGCTTGTGGTTGGCCGCTGCCTGCGGCGCCTTGCTGTTGGCGTTAGCCGATGTCGCCGCTCGCACGCTGCTGGCGCCGCGCGAGATCCCAGCCGGCGTGCTGACCGCCATGATCGGCGCGCCTTATCTGCTGGCGTTGCTGATCATGCAGGTTCAGCGGGAGAAAAGAGGGGGGCGGTAATGGACATGCAGCTACCGGCCGGATTGCATATGCAATCACCCGCGCATTGCATGGCGGCGGTGGCGCCGGAATCGATGGCGCCTCATCTTGAACATGTCTGGCTTGGCGGCCCTGCCGAAAATCAGGGCGCATCGGTGGCCGGCGACAATGCGGAAGACACACTTTGTATTCCGCTGACGCAGCTTGGTGCACATCGGGCTGATCTGCTGGACGCCATGGCGCTGCAGTATGGTGGCGACGCAAATATCCATGCGCCCGCACTCCTGTCGCAATGGAGCAAATACTATTTCTGGCTGGCGGCGCCAGCCGGCGTCGCTGCGATATTGTTGCGCCGTCCACTCGATATGGCGCCGGCGCGCACCCGGCTAGTGCTGCGCGGCGGAATGCCGGTTGCGCCCCACTTCGCCGACGACGCGCTGCAGCCAGTCGAAGCGGACTGTTCACGTTGCTACTCGTCGCTGGTTGGACATCTGCAGGCAGTGATCGAGATGCTGGCAGGCATGACGCGGATTGCGCCACGAGTATTCTGGAGCAATGCCGGCAACCTGCTAGATTATCTGGCCGGCCAATGTGCGACATTGCCGGGCGCCGCAGACGATATGGCGCGCCTGTTCCAGTCGACAACTGTCGACGGCGAATCCAATCCTTTACGCATGCCGGTGCGTCATGTCCAGCCTCGTACGACGCTATTGCCCAACCCGTTTCGCGCGCGCCGCGTATGCTGCATGCGCAATCAGATTCCAGGAGAGATACATTTGTGTGGAAGCTGTCCATTACTGCTGACGATGCCCGACGACGAGTTGGCGCAGCAGGACTCGTTACGATGAGGACCGGCGTGCGGCGGTTTCGCGTGGCGACGATCATGGCATGTGCCGCGCTGTCCTGTTATGTTGCACACGCCGCACGCGCTGCGGATACCTCCAGCCGTACTGTTGGCGTTGCCTCTTGCGGTCCTCTGGCCAGCAA
Source organism: Collimonas sp. (assembly GCF_044339385.1). Lineage (NCBI taxonomy): Bacteria > Pseudomonadati > Pseudomonadota > Betaproteobacteria > Burkholderiales > Oxalobacteraceae > Collimonas > Collimonas sp. The sequence continues at coordinate 7,786 of NZ_JBIIVN010000006.1, forward strand.
CCCCACCGTGTCGCAATTTCATCCAACGATGCCGAAACGGCCGCAGCGCATTGTCGTGCTCGAATTCATGTTCGGCGAAGACCTGGCTGCACTGGGCATGACGCCGGCCGGCATGGCCGACGCCGCCAGTTATGCCGGATGGTTTGACTATGACAAACAGCGCCTGGCGCGCGTGCCGGATGTCGGTACACGCCAGGAACCTAGCTTCGAAGCGATTGCAGCGCTGCAGCCGGACCTGATTCTCGGGGTCGGACTGCGGCATGCATCGATATTCGCGGCGCTGGACCGAATCGCGCCAACCGTGCTGTTCCAGTACAGTCCCGATCTGGAAAAGAGCGGCGTATCGCTGACCCAGTTCGACTGGACCCGCAAAATATTCCAGACTATCGCTTGCCTTACCGGGCGTGAAGAACTGGCGCGACAGGTCGAAGCCAGAGTCGACGCCGGACTGGCGCGCAATGCGCAGCGGATTGCTCAGGCAGGCCGCAGCGGAGAGCAGGTCGCATGGCTGCAGGAACTGGGGTTGACCGATCGTTACTGGGCTTTCACTGGCAACAGCATGGTGGGCGGTGTGGCGAATGCGTTGGGCTTGCGGCTTGGCTATGCCGAGCCGACGCGCGAGGGAACCACATATGTGACATCGGAGGATCTGCTCAAGAAGCCCGATCTAGCCATATTTTTTGTCAGCGCCACCGGACCTGAAGTGCCGCTCGCCACCAAGCTCGATTCGCCAATCTGGCCTTTTGTCCCTGCACGACGGGCTGACCGGGTGGCGTTGGTCGAGCGCAATCTCTGGGTGTTTGGCGGGCCGATGTCAGCATTGCGCCTGGCCGATACGATGACCGACAAATTGCTGGCATTGCCGCTGCCGCTAAAACGTTGATGGCAGCGCTGCTATTTTCTAAATAGCTGCCATCCCAATATTTCGCTTGCATTGTCCGAAGCAGGAACCGCAACCCACTTCTGGGTGCGGTTCCTGGCCGGTTTCATGTTCAGCCTTCGGTGCCGTTGGCTGCAGCAGCGAATAATGGCGCCGGTGCAAGCTGCGCGCCATGCGTTTCGCTGATGATGCTGCCATTGTCCAGTTTCAGCACGCGATCGGCGAGCGGGAAATAGCGGTCGTCGTGGGTGATCACCAGGACCGTCTTGCCGCGCGCGCACAATTCCGGCAGCAATTGTTCATAGAACACCGCCTTGAATGCGGGATCCTGATCGGCCGCCCATTCGTCGAACAGGTAGAACGGCCGATCCTCCAGGTAGGCCACCACTAAAGCCAGGCGTTTGCGTTGACCAGTGGAGAGAGCCCGGGTCGAGAATGCACCGTTGACTACCTGCGCCTTGTGATCCAGCGCCAGCTTGGCGACCAGTGCATTGGCCCGTGCGTCGGCTTGTGCGCGTGACGGATCGTTAGGATCGATGATGCCAAGCAGTGCATCGAACAGGTGAAAGTCATTGAACACTGCGGTGAAGCGCTCGCGGTAAGCGGCGCGCTCGGCAGAGCCGATGGGCTGGCCATCCACTTCGATCACGCCGTCTTCCGGTTCGTAGAGTCCGGTAAGCACTTTAGCCAACGTGGTCTTGCCGCTGCCGTTGCCGCCGACCAGGAATACCAGTTCGCCCGGCTTGAAGGTCAGGTTGATCGGTCCGACGCTGAACATCCGTTCGTCGCGTTCGTGGAAATACGAGTGGGTGACATCGCGCAAGGTCAGTGTCTTGAACGGTGCATGCGATGCACTTTCGCTCGGTACAGCCAGGGTACGCAGGTTGCCGAACTCTTCCATCACTTTTTCGATCCGGTCCAGCGATACCCGAGCCGCATTCAGGGTTGGCACGTTATTGAGCAGTCCATCGAGCGGCAGTAGCATGAACAAGAAAACAACAATATAGCCAGAGGCAGCCGCCGGATCGGCGTGTACACCTAGCGTCGGCCAGAATGCTGCGGCGCCGAGGAAGACATAAAACAGGAAGACGATCCAGCCGACGCCGACCGCATAGGCACTGAAGGCGCGCCGGCGATGATCGCGCACCTCGCCGATGGCGGCGCCAAGCTGGCCGTCCAGGAACTGGCGCGCGCGCGCCTGGTGCAGCTTGAGTTCCTTGGCGCCGGTGAACAATGCGCCGAGATAGCGGAACAGCTTGTCTTGCGACTGGCCGGCCGCTTCCAGCGAGGCAATCGCGCGCTTGTCGCCGGTGTGATATCCGATCGAGCCAACCACGATGGCCGTCAGCGCGAGCAGGCAGACCGGCCATGACAGCCAGGCCAGATAGCTCAGGCAACCGAATACGATCGAACCGTGCATCACGATGTTGGGCAAGGCGAAAAACAGCATCGAGACATTGGTGGCGTCGTCGGTCAGCACCGATTGCACGGGGGCGGCGCCAATTCTTTCGACATCGCGCAACTCGGCCGCGGCGACGCGCTTGGCGACATGCTCGCGCAGTTGCGCCATGGTGTCTTGCGAAAGTCGTGCGAACAGCACGCCGGTAATGACGCGGGTGACCAGCGCTATCGCTGCGCAGAGGCCGAAACGCAGGGCCAGCTCGCCGTCAGCAGCCGCTGACCCGGAGAGTGCGCGATTCAGGGTCGCCACCAGCAGCACGCTGGCAATACCGTTCAGTACACAGGCAGTCAAGGCAATGGCGAGTGCGCCGCGCGAGCGTTTCAGCAGCGCCAGGATAAGGCGCATGGCCGGCTTGGCCGGGGCGGAATTAGAGGGGGCGGGCGGGGAAGCGTAAGGCTGGTTGGCAGCGGTCATCGGCAGTCAATCGTTTGGGGTTGTAAAAAAGGACGCGGTTGAGCGGACTACGGCTCTTATCACTGATGACGAATGACTGCCCCAAATCTTTAGGCCGTTTTTAGTTCATTGCCGCCATTGGGAAGAAAAAGAGGAAAAAACAACTTTCTGACGGAATTGACTAAAGATTCCGACGCCTGGTTCGTCAATCCAGCAAAGAGGCCTTACTTGCGGCCGGACTTGTCGTGGCGCTTAGCCACTGAGGGCGCTTGATGCGCGGTCCGGCATAACCCGCCGCTGCGGCTTCATCGTTGACAAAGCATTACACAAAAGGATTTTATGCCTATGACGCGCTTTCCGATCGCATTGCACCACCAAATCCGTGCGCAGGCACGTCTTGACCCCGATGCGCCGGCGTTGGCGTCGTTCTCGCCGCACGCCGTGCGGATGTCGCGCGACGATTTGGATCGGCGCGCTGCGCGGCTTGCGGCTAGATTGCGGGCATCTGGTGTATCGACCGAGGTGCGGGTCGGCGTGTGTGTCGAGCGTTCTTGCGACTTATTTGTGGCATTGCTAGCTGTATTGAATGCAGGCGGCGTGTTCGTCGCGCTGGATCCTCGCCATCCGGCCGCGCGCCTTGACTGGATAGTCCAGGACGCCGGGCTTGCCCATGGCATCGTTGACGCGACAGCCGATGCCGCCATGCGGGCGCGATTCTCGCGCTGTTTTGTGGTTGGCAATGAAGAGTTGGATGCCGGTAGCGATTTGTACCTGGACGAGGGCGATGCACCGGTACATCCACACAGTGCGGCTTACATGATTTATACATCCGGTTCTACCGGCACGCCGAAGGCGGTAGTGGTTGAGCATGGACCGCTTGCCGTGCACTGCGATGCGTTGAATGCTTCGCTGCCTATCGACCCCAGCGATCGATTGCTGCATTTCGCATCGGTGAATTTCGATGTGTCGATCGAGGCCTGGCTGGCGCCGTTGTCAATTGGCGCCAGCGTCGTGATCAGCGATCCGCCGCCGTTCCCGCCCGAAACTGCGCGCCAGGTCATGGAACGGGAGGGTGTCACCAATACGACGCTGCCACCGGCATATCTGCGTGAATTTGCCCTGGCGTGCGAACGTTCCGGCGTGCCATCGGCGTTGCGCGTGCTGCTGTTCGGTGGCGAGGCGATGTCGCAGGATACTTTTGAAGAAATTCGCCGCGTGTTTCCGGCAATTCGCCTGGTGAATGGTTACGGGCCTACTGAAGCGATCATTTCGCCAATGCTTTGGCCGGTCGATCCTGCCGACCTGCCGATCCTTGAGCAAGGCAACGGGTATACATCGTTACCGATCGGCCGGCCGATCGGGCCGCGGGTCGCCAGGATAGATGAGGTTGCGGCTGGGGCAGAAGGCGAGCTGTTGCTTGGCGGGCTATGTCTGGCGCGCGGCTACCACGGCCGGCCAGCGCTCACCGCAGAACGTTTCCTGCCGGATCCGAGCGGCGCGCCAGGTAGCCGTATCTATTGCACCGGCGACCTGGCGCGAGAGCGCCCGGACGGCTCCTTTGACTATCTAGGTCGTATCGATGACCAGGTGCAGGTCCGCGGCGTGCGGGTGGAGCCCGGCGAGATCGCCGCCTGCCTGCTGGCGCATCCGGACATCGCCGACGCGGCTGTGCTGGCGGAACCGGTGAGCGGACGCACGCAACTGATCGCGTGCGTGGCACTGAGTGCGGCGCTGGACGATCAGCAACTGAAAGAATACCTGGCGCAACACCTGCCGCCGGCCTGGCTGCCGCACCGTTTTGTGCGTCTTGAGCATCTGGCTTACACACTCAACGGTAAACTGGACAAGGCCTCGTTGCGCGCTGCCGTGGCCGCGCAACCGCTTGCGATTGGTGAAGATCACATCGCGCCGGAAACAGCCGTCGAGCGCAACCTGGCGGAATTGTGGCAAAGGCTGCTTAACGATCCAGCACCTATCGGTCGCGAAGACCGCTTCTTTGCACGTGGCGGCGATTCGCTCGCGGCGATGCAGATGCAGGTAGCAATCCGGGTCGAATGGCGCGTCAACCTGCGGCTGGATGCGCTGTTCGATAATCCTTCGTTTGCTGAGCTGGCGTTGCTTATCGAGCGCAGCGATATCGAAACGCAGGCGTATCGCATTCCGGCGCAACGCGGCTTGCTGAGCAACGGCGGCGCTTCTTATGTCGACTATCCTGTCTCCTACGCGCAGCAGCGTTTCTGGGTACTGGCGCAGACCCGCGACGCCGGAGCTGCCTATCATATCGCCGTGGATTGGGATGTGAGCGGTGTTCTGCAACTTGATGTGCTGCAGCGTGCGCTCGATCACATGATGGAAAGGCATCAGGCCTGGCGCACTACGCTGGTCGAAAATGATGATGGCATCGTGATGCAGCGGATTCATGCGCGTCTTCCTGTGCCCATCGTTCATGTCGATTTAAGTTCAAACGACGTAGCCGAGCGCATGCAAAAACTGGCCGATATAGCGGAAACCCACGTGGCGGCAGGCTTCGATTTGTCCAATGGTCCGCTGGTGCGAGCAACACTGGTGACGCTTGGCGATGCCGCGCAGCGCCTGATGCTGACCACCCATCATGCCGTCAGCGACGGCTGGAGTTCGCGTTGCGCATTCCAGGAGTTGACTGCAGCCTATACGGCGTTTGTCAGCGGCGATGAGGTCGCCTTGCCCGCATTGCCGATTCAATATGCCGATTACGCCCAGTGGCAGCGCGACACGCTGGCAGCAGGCGAGGGCGAGCGTCAGCTCGGCTATTGGCGTAACGCATTGCGCGACGCACCGCCGCCGCTGGCGCTGCCACTTGACCGTCCGCGCAGCGCCGAACGCGATTATCGCGGCGGCCGCGTCGTGTTGCGTCTGTCAGAGGAAATTTCAGGTGCGGTGCGCGAACTCGCTCGGCGCGCACGCACGTCGCCATTTGCGGTGTTGCTGGCGGCATTCGACGCCTGGTTGTATCGCTTGACCGGAACCGCCGACATTGTGGTCGCCGTGCCGGCAGCGCATCGACAGTATGCAGAAACGATGCCGTTGCTCGGCCTGTTCTTGAATACCTTGGCATTGCGCGCGCACGTGACGCCGAAACAGCCGTTTTCGGCGCTGTTGGATGCGGTACGGGCAACCGCGTTGGATGCGTTTTCATGCCAAGATGTGCCGTTTGATCAGGTCGTCGATGCCGTGAAACCGCCGGTGCGGCGCGGCGACGAATGGCTCAGGGTCAAATTCGCACAACAATTCGATCTGGCATTAACTGCCGATCTGCCAGGCGCTACGGTTCGCATGTCGCCGGGCCTGGACCTTGCGGCGCGTTTCGATCTGGCCCTGGATTTTACCGACGATCCGCGCGGCATCGAACTGATTGCTGCCTATGCGCTGGATGGCATTGATGCAGGCACGGCGCAGGCTTGGCTGCACAGTTACGCTGCGCTGGTCACCGATGCGGTAAGCGATCCGACTCGGAAAATTGTCGATTTGGATTGTGCAGAGAGTGTTGATGTCAACGCCGCACGGCATGGCCGCGCGTTGCCGCCGGCATTCGATAGCGTGCTGGTGCAGTTTGCGCGGCATGTCGGTGAAACGCCGCACCGGATTGCATTGGCGGACGCCGATACACAACTGACGTTCGCCGAACTGGACGACGCTTCGGATCGCGTCGCATTGGCGTTACAGCAACACGGAGCAGCGGCAGAGCGGCCAATCGCCATCAGCATCGAGCGCTCCGTGCATTTTGTCGTGGCCTTGCTCGCCGTGCTCAAATCCGGATCGTACGCTGTGCCGCTCGATCCAGCGCTGCCGGCAGAGCGCCTGGCCAGCGCGATCAATGCCTGTCAGTCGCAGCGGGTATTAGTTGCACGCCGAGCTGATGATGTCTCTCACATCGGTGGCGCACAAGCGCTTGGACTGGATGAGTTGGCGCAAACGCCGTGCGCGATGAGCGGTGCCGCCAAACGGTTGCCGCCGATGCCGGAACAGGCGGCTTATCTGGTCTATACCTCCGGTTCAAGCGGCAGCCCCAAGGGCGTGACGGTTTCCCATCGGGCGCTGGCAGATTATGTGCAGGGAATGCTGGATGAACTGTCCTTCTCCGCCGAAGCGTCGATGGCGATGGTTTCCACGGTAGGCGCTGATCTGGGTCATACGACTTTATTCGGCGCATTGTGCTCCGGACGCACGCTGCACTTGTTGCCGGCCGAATGCGCATTCGATCCGGACCGTTTTGCCCATGAAATGCGCACACGCAAGGTCGGTGTGTTGAAAATCGTCCCAAGCCATCTGCACGCACTGCTCGATGCGCAACGGCCGGCTGACGTGTTGCCGCCGCACGCCATCGTGCTGGGCGGCGAAGCATTGCCTTGGGCGCTGGTTGCACGCATTGAGGCGCTCAAGCCGGGCTGCCGCGTGATCAATCATTATGGCCCGACGGAAGCAACGGTTGGCGCCTTGGCGTGCGACACGTCGGCGCTAGCACAGGCCGGCCTGCGTGCAGAAATGTCGTCATCGACGCGGAGCGTACCGCTCGGTAGCCCGTTGCCGAATGCCCATGCTTATGTGTTTGACGCACACGGCGCCAGCATACCGAGCGGCGCGGTCGGCGAACTGTATCTCGGCGGCCCTGGCGTTGCGCGCGGCTATCTTGGGCAAGCGGCGATGACCGCCGAACGATTCGTGCCGCATCCCTTCGCGCCGGGCGAACGTCTGTACCGCACTGGCGATCGTGTGCGGCTGCGTGCCGATCAGCGGCTGGATTTCCTGGGGCGCATTGACGACCAAGTAAAAATCCGCGGCTATCGGGTCGAGCCTGGCGAGGTCAGTGCAGCGTTGCACGGGCTGCAAAGCGTGGCCCAGGCGGAAACGGTGGCGGTCGAGCAAGAAGGACGCTTGCGCCTGGCTGCATTTGTCACGCCGCTCGTAGGCGCAAAACTCGACGTTGCGTCGGTGCGCGCAGCATTGGCGGCGCGTTTGCCGGACTACATGGTGCCGGCGCAGTTGATCTTGCTGGATGTCCTGCCGGTGACGCCTAATGGCAAGGTTGATCGCCAGGCATTAAGGACATTGGCGGTCTCGCCCGCGCCTGCCGAAGCAGCAGGCGATGCGCCAAGCGGGGCCGTCGAAGAAACCCTGGCGGCGGTCTGGAAAGAAGTGTTGAAAGCCGGAACGATCGGGCGTGAAGACAATTTCTTCGAACTGGGTGGCGATTCGATCCTGGTGCTGCAGGTGATCGCCAGGTCACGCAAGCGCGGTGTGCGTTTCACGCCGAAGCAGTTGTTCGATGGCCCGACAATTCGACAACTGGGGCAGGTGGCCACGGTGACTGAAAGCGCCGCAACGGCGCAGCAAACGAAGCCAAGTGAATCCGGAAAACCGAATGGCGTTGAGAAATTGATATTGACGCCAGCTCAACTGCGGTTTTTCTCGTTAGACATTCCGCGGCGCGGCCACTGGAACCAATCGGTCAGGTTCGATCTGCACGAGCCGTTTGATCTTGACGCTTTCGCCCGCGCATTTGAGGGATTGCTCTCGCATCACGAGATATTCAAGCAACGCTTTGCCAAGGATGACGCCGGATCATGGCGTATCAGCAGGGCGGCGCAGGCCTTCGATACTTTGCCATTGGCGGTCGCCGCAGTACTTGATGAGGGCGACGCACTGACACAATTTAATGTGCTGCAGAGCATGCTCAAGCTGGAGCACGGCCCGCTGGCCTGCGCCTTTGCCGCAACCTTGCCCGACGGCCGGACACTGGTCTACCTGGCGATTCATCACGTAATCGTCGACGGCGTTTCCTGGCGCGTGCTGCTGGAAGATCTTGATGCGGCATATCGGGCTGCGCGTGAACGCCGCAGCATGCGTTTTCAGACGACGGGAAGCAGTGTGCAGGAATGGGCCGCGCGGCTTGCCGGCGCAGCTGTCGATGCGGGTTCACCGTTCCTGGCTGAGTTGCCGTATTGGGCATCGCTGGCAACGCAGCACGATGATTTGCCGCTGGATCACCCGCACGCGTCGGCAACCAACGCCGATGCAGAAGTGGTGATGCAAGCACTGGATGCGGAACTGACACGCGCCGCGCTGACCGAGGCGAATGCGGCATATCGTACGCAAATGATTGACGTGCTGATTGCTGCGCTGGCGCAAGCCATCGGCGCACACGCCGGAACCGCATCGTGCCGCCTTGAACTGGAAGGACACGGCCGCGAAGCGCTGTTTGACGATCTCGATGTCAGCCGTACGCCTGGCTGGCTGACGAGCCACTACCCGGTTTCCTTCACGGTCGGAGATACAGGCGTCGCAACACTCTGTGCGGCCAAAGATGCGTTGCGTGCAGTGCCGAACAAGGGGCTCGGTTTCGGCGTATTGAGCCATTATGGCGACGCATTGACGCGCGCTGCGCTTGCCGAAGTACCGCGTCCGCATGTGACATTTAACTATTTGGGACAGTTCGACGCGCCGCGCGATGCGGCACTGGTGCCCAACTTCGGCGGTGCCGGGCAAGAGCGCGATCCTGCCGGCCCGCTCGGCAATGCGCTGGCTATACATGCCTATATCGATGCGGACGGTCCGCGCACCTTGAAGGTGCACTGGGTTTACGGCAAGACACAATTCGAACGTGCGACGATCGAAGCCTTGGCTCAGCGCTTTGAAACAACGCTTGCCGACATGACGGCAGCCTGTGCCGCGCGCCTGGCGCGGAGCGGAGCTTGCGCCACACTCGCCGACTATCCGCTGGCGCGCGTTGCGGGCTTCACACAAGCTGCGTTGGAACGTTTGCCGTTGGACCTGCGTACGATCGAAGATGCATATCCTTTGTCGCCGATGCAGCAGGGCATCCTGTTCCAGTCATTGCTTGCGCCTGAGCAGGCCACCTATGTCAATCAATTGGTCGCCACGTTGATTGCGCCGGATGTGGCGCGCCTGCGTGCCGCTTTTGAAGCAACGGTGGCGCGGCATGACATATTGCGAACCGGATTTACGCCGGACGAAGCGATACCGGTGCAGATTGTCCATCGTCAGGCAAGAATGCCGGTTGAAATCCTCGATTGGCGCGGGCAGCAAGAGGTAGTTGAAACCGCATTCAATGCATGGCTCACCGCCGATCGGGTACGCAGTTTCGACCTAGCTGTACCACCGCTGATGCGCGTGGCGCTGATTCGCTTCACGGAAGACGAATGGCGTCTGGTCTGGGCCCGGCATCATCTGTTGCTCGATGGTTGGAGTACGGCACGATTCTTTGCCGAGGTTCTGCGCGACTATATCGAGCCACAACGTCCCCAGCTGTTTGCCGCTGCGCCGAAAACATGCTACCGCGACTTCATCGCGTGGCTCGGCGCGCGCGATATTGGCGCCGAGCGCGCTTTCTGGCTGCAACGTCTTGCGCATCTTGAACAACCGACATGCGTTGCCACGATAGCCGGTCCAGATTTCGCAAGCGACACTCAAGCAGGAAATCGTGTTTGGCGCGCACAATTTTCAGCCGATGTGACGCAGCGCATGAACGACACCGCGCGTCGTCTGAAAGTGACGCTCAACACCCTGGTACAAGGCGCTTGGGCGCTGGCGCTGCAACGCATGACGAACCAGGCAACGGTAGCGTTCGGCGCTACGGTAGCAGGCCGCCCCGATGCGTTGCCGGATGCCGATACCGTACTGGGTCTGTTCATCAATACCTTGCCCGTCATAACGACTCCTGCGCCTGGAGTTTCGGCCGCGACGTGGCTGCATCAGCTGCAAAGCGACAATGCCGCTGCCGCCGAACACGCGCATACGCCGCTGTATGAAATCCAGCAATGGGCGGGGCACGGTGGTGCACTGTTCGATACGTTGCTGGTGTTAGTGAACTATCCGGTCGATGAAGCCTGGCAAGGACGTGACGAGCGCGCGCTCAGGATGCGCGACCTGCGCAATATTGAAGCCACCGATTTTGCCTTGACGCTGGTGATAGAGGCAGGAGCGACCCTGACGATTGACTACGGCTACGATGCGGCGCGCATCGACCAGGCTCGCGTCGTCGAGTTGCATCAGGCATTTGCCGCTGCCGTCGCCGGTATCCTCGCGCGGCCGGAGGCAGCGCTTGGTGTGCTGTCCGTGATCGCTGCAGGTGACCTTGTCGCCCTGGAACAACATAACGCCACAGCGCAGGAGTGGCCTGATCGGCAGCAGTTGGCGTTGCATCGGCAATTCGAATGCGCCGTCCGCGAGACGCCTGAGGCGATAGCGCTGGAATTCGTCGACGGCCGGTACGTGCAGAAGATGACTTACCGCGAGCTTGATGAACGTGCAAATCGCGTCGCTGCCGCACTCGTGGCAGCTGGTGTACAGCCCGACACGGCCGTTGCGCTGTGCGTTGAGCGTTCGTTCGATATGGTGGTGGCGCTGATGGCCGTGCTCAAGTCCGGCGCAGCCTATCTGCCCGTGGATCCGGATTATCCTGCCGAGCGCATCGCTTACATGCTCAACGACGCACAACCCGCAGTAGTGATCACGCAAGCGCACCTGCGCCCGCGCGTTCATGCTGCGGTAGAGCGTCCAGGCACGCGCATCCTGACGGTGGATGAGTTGATGCAAGGCGGGAAAAAACTGGTTCAGCCAATTGATGTCGCGGCAGAGCAGCTGGCGTATCTGATCTATACATCCGGTTCTACCGGCAAGCCGAAGGGCGCCGGCAATACGCACCGCGCGCTGGCCAACCGGATTGCGTGGATGCAGTCCGTCTACCAGTTGCAACGCGATGACGTGGTGCTGCACAAGACGCCGTTCGGCTTTGACGTATCGGTCTGGGAATTCGTCTGGCCGCTTGCAGTCGGTGCCAAACTGGCGATTGCAGCGCCGGGCGATCATCGCGATCCGGCCCGGCTGGTCTTGGCGATCGACACACATAAAGTGACAACTTTGCATTTCGTGCCTTCGATGTTGGCAGCCTTTGTGGCTTATCTGGACGACTTCGAGGCCGCAGCACGTTGCGCCAGCATCGAACGGATAGTCGCCAGCGGCGAAGCATTGGCGCCGGAACTGGTGGCGCGGGTTGCTAGGTTGTTGCCGAATGCGCAACTAGTCAATTTGTACGGTCCGACCGAGGCTGCCATCGACGTTTCGCATTGGACCTGCACGGCAGCCGACGGACGCGCGGTTTCGGTACCGATCGGCCATCCCATCGCCAACCTCCAGTTGCATGCGCTGGATATCGCGCTGCAGCCGACGCCGCAAGGCGGAGTGGGCGAACTGTATCTGGGCGGTGTTGGCCTTGCCCGCGGCTACCTTGGTCGGCCTGCGTTGACGGCCGAACGCTTTGTGCCCGATCCGTTCGTGCCGGGCGCACGCCTGTACCGCACTGGCGACCTGGCGCGACGCCGAACCGATGGCGCGCTCGATTACCTTGGTCGCATCGACACCCAGGTGAAGTTGCGCGGCCAGCGCATTGAACTAGGTGAAATCGAAGCCTTGCTGCGGATCGCGCCCGGTGTGCGCGACGCTGTCGTGATCGTACGCGAAGAACAATTGGTGGCTTACGTGGCGCGCGCACCGGAAACGGCGCTTGATCAGGAAATGCTGTTGGAGATACTGCGTGCTCAGTTGCCTGCTTATATGGTGCCGGCGCAGATCATCGAAATGGACGCGCTGCCCGTGACACCCAACGGGAAGTGCGATCGCAATGCCTTACCTGTTCCTGTACGCCAGAAAAAGATCGCAGTTGCCTTGCGCACCGATACCGAGCACACGCTTGCCGCCATCTGGCAGCGCGTGCTGCGCCTGGATGCTGTTGATCGCGACGACGATTTCTTTATGCGCGGCGGCCACTCGCTGCTGGCGATCCAGGCCAACGCCCAGGTCAATCTGCACTGGGGCCTGATGCTGCCGCTGCGCACGCTGTTCGACGAACGCACGCTGGAACGCTGTGCGGCCGTGATCGACCAGACGCTTGCAGAGCGCGGCGCGAACGGTGGAACAGACGCCGCCAGCGCGATTGATGCCTTGCTGGGCGAACTGGAAATGGAATGAGGATTCACTGATGGCGACTGTAAAACCAGCCCTGCTTTCGCTGGCAGCCCGTTTCGCGCAATTGTCCGACGCGCAGCGCAAGCTGCTTTTGCAAAAGCTGACTACTGCTGGTATCGATTTCCGCTTGCTGCCGATTCCGCCGCGCGCCGAACGTGCGGCAAGTGTGCCCGCTTCGTTCGCGCAGACGCGCCTGTGGCTGCATGCGCGCATGATCGACGAGCCGGCTGCGTACCACATCACCGAGCGCTTGCAGCTTGATGGCGCGCTCGATGCCAATGCCTTGCGCTTGTCCTGCGATGCCTTGATTGCGCGCCATGAAGCCTTGCGCACCACCTTTGCAGAAAGTTCGGACGGCGTGCAGCAGACCGTACATGCACCGACACGTTGCCCTTGGCGCATGATGGATCTGAGCGACTTGCCGGCAGCGGTACGCACGGCGCAAGCCGAGCAGCTGGCACACAACGACGAGGCGCAGCCATGCGATCTGACGCAGGGGCCATTGATGCGCGCGCATTTGATACGCCTGGATGCGGCAACCCATTGGCTGGCCATCACCATGCACCACATCGTCGCCGATGGCTGGTCGGTCGATGTCATGCTGGCCGAACTGAGTTCGCTGTATCGCTCGTATGCAATGAAAGAAACGGTTGCGCTGGCGCCGCTGCCAATCCAGTATGCCGATTACGCCTTGTGGCAACGCCGCTGGCTCGATGCCGGTGAGCGCGAATCGCAGCTTGAATACTGGCGCAGCCAGCTGGATGTCAACCGCGATGTGTTGATGCTGCCTGGCGCCGCACCGCGGCCGGCACAGCGCAGTGCGCGCGGCGCGCGTCACATGTTCCGGATTGATGCGCAACTGGCGCAGCGTATCCGTTCGTTGGCCAATACGCGCCGGGCAACGCCGTTCGCCGTGTTGCTGGCAACATTGAATGCATTGCTGGCACGTGCCTCCGGCGAAACGCATATCCAGATCGGCGTGCCGTCGGCCAACCGCGAGCGTGCTGAAACCGTCGGCTTGATTGGTTTCTTTGTCAATACCTTGACGCTCGCCACGCGGATTGGCTACACCCAACCGTTCGCCACGCTGGTGGACCAGGTTCAGAACAATTTAATTGATGCGCAGACGCACCAGGATGTGCCGTTCGAGCAAGTGGTAGAGGCGCTTGGCGTGGTGCGTAGCGCCAGCCACAATCCGCTGTTCCAGGTGATGGCTGCCTACGGCGCGCGCCGCCATCTGCCGTCGCTGGCGGACGTGTCGATCACCATGCTGCCATCCGGTACGCCGTTCGCCAAATTCGATCTGACGCTCAACTTTGAAGAACACGACGATGGCGCGATTGATGCCGGTCTGACTTATGCGGCTGACATGTTTGACGCCGATGCCATCGAACGGCTTGTCGAGCGCTTTGTCACCTTGCTGTCGAATGCCGTGGCAGTACCTGAAACGGCGGTGTGCGATCTACAGTGGCTGCCGGCGATCGAGCGTGCACAGCTGGAAGCCTGGAATCACAATCAACCGCTTCGACAGGATGCTTTCAAAGCGGTGCATGAGCATATTGCCGAGCATGCCCGCGTGCGGCCGGATGCGCGTGGCGTCGCCGACGTGCAGCGTGCCTTGACTCGCGGCGAAGTCGACGAGCGCGCGACCCGGCTGGCGCAGCGCCTGATTGCGGCGGGAGTCAGCGCGGAGATGCGGATTGGTGTCGCACTTAGCCGATCGGTCGATCTGTTGATTGGCCTGATCGCGGTACTGAAGTCGGGCGGCGCCTTTGTCCCGCTCGATCCGGCCCATCCTCGGGATCGCCTGGCGCAGATTCTCGGCGATGCCGGCATCACCCACGTGATTACCGAACAGCAGAGTCTACCGGCGTTGCCGCAATCGCCGGCCATGCGCGTCTGGTTGGTGGACGAGGATGGCGCGGGCAGGGATGATTGCGCAACCGCGTCGATTACGTTGCCCGCTGTGGCGCCTACACAGGCTGCTTATGTGATCTACACCTCCGGATCGACAGGAAAACCGAAAGGCGTGGTCGTCGACCATGCTTCGTTTTCCCGGCATTGCGCGGCCATCGCCGAACGCTACGGCGCCGGCGAAGACGATGTTTTCCTGTTGTTCCAGTCGGTGAATTTCGATGGTGCGCACGAAGGCTGGTTTTCCCAATACATGTCAGGTGCAGCAGTGGCGGTGGCCGCCGACACGCTCTGGCCGCCGGCGCAGACCTGCAAGATGATGGTGCGCGAAGGCGTCACCATGACTTATGTGCCGCCGGGTTGCGCGGCGCAGCTGGCCGAGTGGGCATTGATGCACGGCGCGCCGCCTACCTTGCGCTCGCTGACGGTGGGCGGCGAGGCAACCTCGCGCGAGGCGTTTTCCCTGATGCGACGGGCTTTTCCGAATGTGCGGATCGTTAATGGTTACGGGCCGACCGAAACCGTCATTACGCCGATGCTGTGGATGTTCTATCCAGATGACGATGGCGCCAAACTGGCCGACAGCGCCTATCTGCCGATCGGCACGCTGGTTGGCGCGCGCACCGCGCATGTGCTTGATGCACGTCTCAATCCATTGCCGGTCGGGGTGATCGGCGAGCTGTATCTGGGTGGCGAAGGCGTCGGCGTGGCACGTGGTTACCTTGATCGTCCGGCGCTCACCGCCGAACGCTTCGTGCCCGATCCGTTTGGTGCGCCGGGAGCGCGCTTGTACTGCACCGGCGATCTGGTCAAGCGCCGCGCTGATGGCGTATTCGATTTCATCGGCCGCGTTGACCACCAGGTGAAGCTGCGCGGCTTGCGCATTGAACTGGGAGAGATCGAGGCCCAGCTGGCGGCGCACGAGGATGTACGCGAAGCGGTAGCGATCGTGTACGGCAAGGGTGCACAAGCGGCGCTGGTTGCCTATGTCGAGTTGAGTGCGGAGGCAAGGCAGCGCCAGGCGCCGGCGGATGCTGCTGAACTGGACGCGCACCTGCGTCACACCTTGCCCGATTACATGGTGCCGGCGCACATCGTCATACTCGATGCACTGCCGCGCAATACGAATAGCAAAGTCGATCGCGGCGCGTTGCCGGAACCCAAACGGGTGGAGCGTGTGTACGAATCGCCGATGGCCGGTGTCGAAACTGCGCTCGCCCAAATCTGGCGCGAAGTTCTGGGTACTGAACGGGTAGGTCGCGCCGACCATTTCTTCGAACTGGGTGGCCATTCGCTGGCTGCGGTGCGCGTAGCGACCAGGGTGGCCGAACGGCTGGCCCGCGATGTGCCGGTACGTGCACTGTTTGAGGCGCCAAATTTGGCGCAGTACGCGCAACGCGTGATGGCTTCCATGCACATGGAGCCGTTGTGTGAAAGCGGCGCTGCCGACACCGATGCTGTCGCCTTTGTTGCCGACGCCGATGGCGTATTGCCATTATCTCCGCCTCAACTCGCGTTGTGGTTCCTGTGGCGCACACAGCCGGCAAGCGCTGCCTACAACATTCCGCTGCCATTGCGCCTGAGCGGCGCGCTCGATCTCGATGCGTTGCGCGAAGCATTTTCCCTGGCCGCGGCCCGTCATCCCGCCTTGCGCGCCCGACTGGTCGAGCGCACCGGTGAACTTCCGGGGCAACGCATCGCGGCGCACTGCCCGCTAGCGGTGCCACTTGTCGACCTGTCTGTTGAAGGTAACGCTGCAGCTAAGGCGAGGGCGGTTGCCTTGACTGACGAGGATGCGCTCACCCCCTTCAACCTGCTGGGCGAAGCGCCGCTCTGGCGGGTGCGCTTGCTGCGGCTGGCCGAGCAGGAACATGTGTTGTCGCTGGTGATCCATCACATCGTGTCGGACGGCCATTCGATAGACCTGTGGCTTGACGACATCCGCGCGACTTACGTCGCACTGGTTTCAGGTTCCGCGATTGCGCGCGTGCCGCCGAACGTCATACCTGATCTGCCGTTGTTGCCCGCCGCTGCGCCGGCTTCACGTCTCGGCTTTTGGCGTGATGCGCTTGCCGATTTACCAACCAGCGTACTGCCGCCGCCACCGTCAGGTCGAGTGGCAGAACCGCGCTGGGTGGCGGGGCGGATTGCCTTTGAACTCGACGAGGAATTGCTGCGACGTGCACGCAGCATGGCGTTCGAGGCGCACGCGACCTTGCCGATGCTGCTGCATGCGGCGTTCAATGTCGCGTTCTATCGTGCGACCGGAGCGACGGACCAGCCGGTAGGGGTGTTGGCATCGACTCGTGAGTTGACAGGCGACGCTGCTCGTCGTGCATTGGGTCTGTTCATCAATGCTGTGGTGGTGCGTACCCGTCTCAATCGAGCCGATTCACCGGCCGCGGTTCTTGCCACGGTGCGTGATGCCGCGCTTGCCGCTTATGGCCATGCAGATACGCCGTTTGCCGACGTGGTAGCTGCATTGCGCGGGCCGCGCGCGGCGATCGGCAATCCGCTGTTTCAGGTGATGTTCAACTACATGCGTCCAAGTGGTGCGGCTGGCCGCGATTGGGGCGGCCTGGCACTCAGCGATTTCAACGATGTTCGACACCGGGTGGTGTTTGAGCTGGAACTGGACATCGTCGAGCATCCTGACGGTCGTGTGACCGGAGCTTTCTCTTACGCAAACGAATTGGTGGATAGCGCGTTCGTCGAAGCCCTGACGGCCGATTACACGCAGGTGATCGAGCAATTCGTCGATGCGCCACATGCCGCGCTTGGTCCTGTTGCACCCACGAAGATTGAATCCGTGCGACGCACGCCAGAAGCGGCCGCAACGGTGGAAGCAGGCGAAGTTCAAGCTGAAGCAATGCAGTTCGCACAATCTTTGCAAACCGTGTGGGGCGACCTGTTCAAAGGCAAGCTCCCGGCGTTTCAGGACAACCTGTTTGAAACCGGCGCCACTTCGTTCGACCTTGTTCGTTTCGTCGATGCGGCCCAGGTGGCATGTTATTCACTGACGATTGTTGGCGTATTCGCCCAGCCATATTTCTATGCAATGGGGGAGTGCCTGGCTTCGCAGCGGGCTACGGTAATGGAGGTGCCTGATGCCGGTTGAAAGTCGAATGACTCCACGAATATTTAACTCCCAGACATTTTTATCGGTCGGTACATCTGAGCTGCCGGCCGCCACTAATAAGGAAATTAGACATGCAACGAGATAACGTTTTTGATCTGATTGGTGTCGGCTTCGGGCCGTCGAACCTTGCGCTTGCGGTACGTCTTGCCGAAGAGGCAGGCGCATCAGGTATCGGGCAGTGTTTCATCGAACGTCAGCCGGAGTTCGGCTGGCATCGCGGCATGCTGCTCGACGATTGCCGGATGCAGATTTCCTTCCTGAAGGATCTGGTGACCTTGCGCGACCCAAAGAGCTGTTTCACGTTCATCAATTATCTGTTCGAGCGCGGCCGGCTGCCTGATTTCGTTAATTTGAAGAGCTTTTATCCGACCAGGTTGGAGTTTCACGACTACTTGAGCTGGGTCGCACAGGCGTTCGATGAAAAGGTGCATTACGGCGAAACGGTCGTAGGCATCGAACCCGTCGCCGCTGCGGATCGTTCCGGCCAGATTAATGCCTTGCGCGTATTTTCGCGCGATGAGGCAGGGCGCGAATGGCAGCGCGTCACGCGTGCGCTGTCGGTCGGTATCGGCGGTTCGGCGCGGATTCCGGAAGCTTTCGCTGCATTGGGTCCGCACAACATCATTCACACCTCGAATTACCTGACGTCGATCGATCGGGTGGTCGGCCAACCGCAAAGCGGCCCGCGCAAACGGATCGCGGTGATCGGCGCCGGGCAAAGCGCCGCCGAGGTGTTCATCGACCTGACGCGGCGCTATCCGGGAGTCGACGTCAGCCTGGTGATGCGCTCGGGTGCGCTCAAGCCGGCCGATGACAGCCCTTTTGTCAACGAGATTTTCAGCCCGGTATATACCGATATCGTCTACGCCCAGGCGAAAGATATCCGGCGCTCGCTGATTGACGGCTTCCGTGACACCAACTATGCGGTGGTTGATCGCGTGCTGATCGAACAGATCTACGAAATGCTGTACCTGCAAAACGTCGGCGTGGAGCAGCGCCATCGCCTGCTGGCCAACACGGCGATCGAAACGGCTGTGCGCAGCAGCAACGGCCAGATCGAGCTGACTTTGCGTAACCGCCTCGATGGCCACGCTTGCGCGGAACGTTTCGATGCGCTGGTGCTGGCCACAGGTTATGGTCGCGCCACTCATCTTGGCCTGCTTGACGGGCTAGCGCCATATCTCGGCGATGCGCTCGCGCAGGGCAATGTCGGACGCGATTACCGGCTCTCCACTCCGGCGAATTTCAAACCGCGTATTTATCTGCAAGGCTGCTGCGAAGACAGCCATGGTCTGTCCGACACGCTGCTGTCGGTATTGGCGCTGCGCTCAGACGAAATTACGTCGTCGCTGACGCAGGAAGTCAAGCAGGAGATCAAGCAAGAAGCAGGAGGCGGCCCGATGCCGGATCAGTTGAAACGTGCTGTGGAAGGTGGTCGCCTGGCTTCCGCTTTGTAACGTGGTGATGACTCCGGTCGCGCCGGTTGGAAAAATTGTAGTTGGAAGGGGATAACCAGGGCAGAAAGTAGGCATTCTGAATTTCGAGACGTATTTATTAGAAGCTATATGGGTAGCTTGAGGCGGTCAATGACCGCTTCGGGATTTCAAAGAAAGCGGTTAAAAACCGCATCGCAATTGGGAGCAGTAGAAGATGGAATGGATAACAGGCACGCGTCGGCGTGCGATTGTCGTTGCAGTAAGCGTATTGTTTGACGCGACGGCTGTAGGTTATGCGCACGCTCAACAGGCGGCGCAACCGGCAAACGATGTGCAGAAAAACGGCAAGGCCGGAGCGGACAGTACGCTGCCGGAAATCAATGTCAATGCTGGCTCAGACGATAACGGCACTGTTGGCCTGGTGGCCAAGCGCAGCGCCACCGGCACCAAGACCGACACGCCGCTCAATGAGATTCCGCAGACCATCAACGTGGTGACGGCGGCGCAGATCGAACAGACCGGCGCTGCCAGCGTCAACGATGCGTTACGCTACGTGCCAGGTTTTTCGACCTACGGTTCGGAAGTGCGCTCGGACTGGTATTCGGTCTTGCGTGGCTTCACGCCAACGGTGTACACCGACGGGCTGGCGGTGCCGACCACCATCAACCTGGCCAGCTGGCGCGTCGATCCCTTCATGATTGATAGCATTACCGTGCTGCGCGGTCCAAGCTCGGTGCTGTACGGCCAGGGCGATCCAGGCGCTATCGTCGACGTCCAGACCAAACTCGCCAACGGCGAGCGGATCCGCGAAGTACAGATGCAGATCGGCGATTACGCCAGGAAGCAAATTGCTTTCGATATCGGCGACAAGATCGATGCTGACGGCAAGCTGTCATACCGCGTGCTCGGCGTCGGCCGCGACGGCAATTCCCTGACCGGACCGAACGGCGAGCGGCGGATTGCTTTTTCCCCATCCATCAAATGGCAGCCGGACGCCAACACGTCGCTGACCGCCGCCTTGACCTACCTGCAAGACCACGGCGACGCATCCAACAATTTCCTGCCGGCGCAGGACACCATCTTGCCGAATCCGAATGGCACGATTTCAGAGAACCTGTACACCGGCGATCCGAATTTTTCGCATTACCGCAAGAAGCAATGGTCGGCCGGTTACCAGTTCGAGCACAAGTTCGATCCGGTCTGGACATTCCGCCAGAACCTGCGCCTGATGCACCTGTCGCTGGACCAGGGGCAGGTGTTCGGCGGCGGACTGGATGACACCGACCCGACCCAGCAATCGCTATTGCGCTACGTCGGCGACTACCAGTTCAACTATAGCCGCTTCGATATCGACAACCAGGCGCAGGCCAAATTCAAGCAGGGTCCATTCGACCATACTGTGTTACTGGGCCTGGAATACAACCGCCAGCGCACCAGCGATACGGAATTCATGGCGCTCGGACCTAGCCTGAACATGTATAACCCGGTCTATGTTCCGATCACGAATGCGATCTTTTCCACGCCGGCGGCCTATGCGCCGACCGATACCCGGACCACGCTGAGCATGCTCGGCGCCTACGCTCAGGACCAGATCAAATGGCGGCGCTGGACCTTGACTGTCGGTGGACGTCAAGACTGGAGTGACACCAAGCAGAGCGATCTGGTAGGCGGCACGCAGCTGCAGCAGAGCGATCGCGCCTTTTCGGGCCGCGTCGGACTGGTCTACCTGGGCGATTACGGCCTGTCGCCTTACATCAGTTACTCGACCTCGTTCAATCCGGTGATCGGCGTCAGGATGGCCAGCGGCAATCTGGCGGCGCCGACCAAGGGACGCCAGGTGGAAGCCGGGGTGCGCTGGCAGCCGGAAGGCAAGAATCTGACGCTGAACGGTGCGCTGTACCAGATCTACCAGAACAACGTGCTGACGCCGGATCCAACCGATCCGACCGGGACCTTCTCGGTGCAGACCGGGCAGGTACGTTCACGCGGTCTTGAGTTGAGCGCGGTCGGCAACATCACGCGCGAATTCTCCATCATCTCCGCTTATGTGTATCAGGATGTGAAGAATACCGAAGCCAACGATTCCTCGCTGGGTAAATGGCCGGTCGATATTCCGCGGCCGCGCCAGATGGCGTCGCTGTGGGGCGACTGGACCTGGCACACCGGCGCGTTGGCCGGTTTCGGCCTGGGCGCGGGTATTCGTTACCAGAGCAGAGCGGCGGGGGCATCTGACAACTCGCTGCTGGTGCCGAGTAATACGGTGTACGACGCCGGTGCGCACTACGACATGCAGAACTGGCGCTTCACGCTGAATGCGACGAACCTGTTCAATCGTCGTTTCGTCAGTGGCTGCCAATCGGTGAATACCTGCTTCTACGGTAATCAGCGCACGGTGGTGGCGTCTGCGAAGTACGTCTGGTAAGTGGCTTGATGAGGCAACGCCGAACAGCGCTGCCTCTTTGATCAATGAAAGTAACCATGCAAAAGAAAAAACTCGTTTATATCTGGTCCCTCAGGAATGCAGCCGCCGACAAGGCCGGACAGAATGTCGCCTACAAGGACGGTACGCGTTACATGAAGTCTGTGTTGGAATCGCTGGCTGAAGCACTCAACCAGACCGAGCTGGGGCAAATGTACTCGCTCGAAAAAGTGATCTACGACGACGATGCCGAACTGGCCATCGACAGGGAGAAATTGAAGGACTATGGTTTCTCGTACGAAGCCGGCAAGCGCTGGTTTTATCCGCCGGATCTGCAGGTGCAGGGGCGGCCAGCGAACGAATTTCTGCTCGCTATTCCGTCGGCTTACCGGCGGCATGGCATGCAGGCGCCGGAACGCATTGCGGGTAAAAGCGCGTTTGAAAAGCACTTGCTGGACACCTTGCTGGAACTGGATGCCGACATCGTCGTGCTGGATGGCCTGCTGATCATCCTGGACGAACTGGTCCGGCCAGGCAGCCTGTTCCACCGCAAGATCGTCAACATCCATCCTGGCGTCACGCGCCTGGAGTCACCCTATGAACGGCGCGGCGCCTACGCCACGCTGGATGCGCTGTACGGCGCGCGCGGCCAGAAAGTGGTCAACTGGCAAACCATGGAAACCGTTCCTGTGAAACCGCTGTACATGACCGGCGCATCTTTCCATTATGTGGACAATGGCATCGATTCCGGCGAAGTGATCCACGATGTCCTGAAGACTGAAATCGACAAGGAAGACACGATTCTTGAACTGCGCTGGAATAATTTCAACCGCAGCCTGTTCCCTGTATTGCACGAGGGACTGGCAAAGATATATCAATCAGGCCGGATACAAGATTAGATCCGCGTAAACAATAACGGCCATGCACGGGAAGTCGCATGGCCGTTATCCGTTGTAGCAGGGTCAGCTCTTCTTGCTTAGCTGATCCCGGATCGGCAGGTTGCGAATGCGCTTGCCGGTTGCCGCGAATATGGCGTTGCACAAGGCCGGGGCGATAGGTGGTGTGCCTGGTTCGCCAACGCCGCCGAGCGGCATGTCGTACTTGTGCGGCACCATATGCACACGCAGGTCGCGCGGCCTGTTACGGCTGACCGAAAATTGACCCAGCAAAGGGCATAGTACTGATTCAAAATTGACCCAGGTGTTCTACTTGCCCTGTCTAATTTTTAGGCAGGAGATATAAGGTGATCACCATGGAAATGTTAGGCAAGATTAGACGCATGCATTTACGCGACAAGCTGTCG
>NZ_JBIIVN010000151.1:0-6437 GCF_044339385.1 Collimonas sp.
CTTGCGCCCCGGATTCTTCAGCCGACGCGGCTTCGGAGGAGGTAGTAGCGGTTCGATTTCTGTCCACAGTGCATCTTCCACGATCGGTTTGCCCATCTCTTCTTCAGCCTTATCTATATCAATGCCGGAGAGTAGCAGCTTGCCGGAAAAGTTAACAGCCCCTTCGGGCCTTTATGAAACCGTCTCTAAGTTAAAAGGAGGCACTCATGCCACACAATAATCAACATTTCGCCTCGGGACGCAAGCTCGATGTGGTATGTATCGGCCGCCTTGCGGTAGATCTTTATGCACAGCAGATCGGCGCGCCGCTGGCCGATGTCAGCAGCTTCGCCAAGTACCTGGGGGGCTCATCGGCCAATATCGCATTCGGTTGCGCCCGTCTGGGTTTGAAGTCGGCGATGCTGGCGCGGGTCGGCAATGAACATAACGGGCAGTTCCTGAGCGCCGCGCTGGCCGCAGAAGGCTGCGATGTGAGCCAAATCAAGATCGATCCGGAACGGTTGACCGCCCTGGTGATGCTGGGTCTGAAGGACAAAGAGACTTTTCCGCTGATTTTTTATCGAGACAATTGCGCCGACATGGCGTTGGCTGAGGAGGATATCGACGAAGCCTTCATTGCCTCCAGCAAGGCGCTGCTGATTACAGGCACGCATTTTTCCACCGCCCAGGTGCATCGCAGCAGCAGCCTGGCCCTGAAGTATGCGCGCCGCCACAATGTCCGTACGGTGCTGGATATCGATTACCGGCCGGTACTGTGGGGGTTGACGCAAAGGGGCGACGGCGAAACTCGTTTCGTTGCCAATCACGGCGTGACTGCCCATTTGCAAGGCATGCTCCCGCAGTTCGATCTGGTGGTCGGCACCGAAGAAGAATTCATGATCGCCGGCGGCGGTGATGACATCATGGCATCTTTGCAGGCGGTGCGAGCGATCAGCCCGGCGACGCTGGTAGTCAAGCGCGGTCCGCTGGGCTGCACCGTTATTCACGGCGCGATCCCGGTGTCGCTGGATGCCGGATTTAATTACAAAGGCGTACAGGTCGAGGTGCTCAACGTGCTGGGTGCCGGCGATGCTTTTCTGTCCGGTTTCTTGAAGGGATGGCTCAACGGCGAGGATGATGAGAGCTGTTGTCGTTATGCGAATGCTTGCGGTGCATTAGTGGTATCGCGCCATGCCTGCGCGCCGGCCATGCCGACCCCGGCCGAACTGGCTTATTTCCTGGAAAACGCTGAGCGCATGCAACGGCCTGACCAAGATACGCATCTGCAGCGCTTACATCGGGTCACTGCACCACGCAAGCCGTGGGATGAGATCAATGTGTTCGCCTTTGACCATCGTAACCAGTTCTTCGAACTGGCACGCGAGTCCGGCGTCAGCGAGCAACGACTACCGCAACTCAAGCAATTACTGGTGCAGGCGGTAGCTGCTACAGAACAAACGCTTGGATTGCCCGGCAAAATCGGTATTCTCTCTGATGACCGTTATGGGCAGGAAGCATTGAATGCCGCTACCGGACGTGGCTGGTGGATCGGTCGTGCGGTTGAACTGCCGCTGTCGAATCCAGTCGAGTTTGACTATGGTCGCTCGATTGGCTCGCACTTGCTGAGCTGGCCGAAGGAGCATGTGGTGAAGTGCCTGGTGCAGTTTCATCCGGACGATGCCATTGAGAAGCGTCTGGAGCAGGAAGCCCAAATCCGTAGTCTCTACAACGCGGTGCAGGTCAGTGGTCATGAGTTGCTGTTGGAGATCATTCCGCCTAATGACTTACCGAAAGCCGATAACACCGTGCTGCGCTGCCTCAAGCGTCTTTACAACCTGGGTATTTACCCCGAATGGTGGAAGCTGGAATCGATGTCAGAGTCACAATGGGCGGCCATCGATGGTTTGATTGCCGAGCGCGATCCGTATTGTCGCGGTGTCGTCCTGCTTGGCCTGGCGGCGCCGGTGGAGGCGCTGGCGGCAGGGTTTCGCGCCGCGCGACATAGCAAGACTTGCCGTGGCTTTATGGTGGGCAGAACGATCTTCCATGAGCCCTCCAAGTTATGGCTGCAAGGACGGATTGACGACGCTACCTTGATCCATCAGGTTCGTGACAC
This sequence comes from Collimonas sp., assembly GCF_044339385.1. Classification (NCBI taxonomy): domain Bacteria; kingdom Pseudomonadati; phylum Pseudomonadota; class Betaproteobacteria; order Burkholderiales; family Oxalobacteraceae; genus Collimonas; species Collimonas sp. The sequence continues at coordinate 2,096 of NZ_JBIIVN010000151.1, forward strand.
GTTTGAGAAACTGGTCGGCATTTGGCGCGAAAGTCGCCGCGCCTCCGATGCCGCAGCGCTTGAAAAAGCGGAGCGGGCAGCATGAGCGCACAGCAAAAAACCATACGCCTGACCATGGCGCAAGCGCTGGTGCGCTACCTGGCCGCCTTGCGCATCGATACGCCGGGTTCTGAAGTGGCACTGTTTGGCGGCGTGTTCTCGATTTTCGGCCATGGCAATGTTGCAGGCTTGGGCGAGGCGTTGTATCAATACCGCGAACAATTGCCTACGTATCGGGCGCACAACGAACAAGCCATGGCGCACGCCGCGATTGCTTTTGCTAAATCCAATATGCGACGCCGGATGATGGCGGTGACCAGTTCGATAGGCCCCGGGGCGACCAACCTGCTGACCGCTGCTGCACTGGCGCACGTGAACCGCTTGCCGGTTTTGCTGCTGCCGGGCGATATTTTCGTCTCGCGCCGTCCTGACCCTGTATTGCAGCAGGTCGAGAATTTCCAGGATGGCGGCGTTTCTGCCAACGATGCATTCAAGCCGCTGTCGCGCTATTTCGATCGCATCTATTATCCGGAGCAACTGCTCACGGCGTTGCCGCGCGCAATTCAAGTGTTGACAGATGCCGCCCAGTGCGGTCCGGTGACGCTCGCCTTGCCGCAGGATGTGCAGGCCATGGCATACGATTATCCGGTGGAATTTTTCTTGCCTCCATTGGTCAGGTTCCGTGCCCAGGCACCGGCTACCGACGAACTGCATGCAGCATCCGAATTGCTGAAAAACGCGCGCCAGCCATTGATCATTGCCGGCGGTGGAGTGTTGTATGGCGAAGCCACCGAGGCCTTGCGCAGCTTTGCTGAAAAACATGGGGTGCCGGTCGCCGAAACCCAGGCTGGAAAAAGTTCGCTGGCCTGGCGTCATCCGTTGCAGCTCGGCGCGCTAGGCGTTACGGGTTCGCCCGCTGCCAACATGCTGGCAGCCAAGGCTGACGTGGTGATTGCGGTGGGCACGCGCTTACAGGATTTCACGACAGGCTCGCACTCGCTGTTTGGGCAAGCCAAACTGCTGAGTATCAATGTCAATCCGATTGATGCCATCAAATGGCAGGGAACGCCGCTGGTGGCCGATTCTCGTCTTGGGCTGGCGGCTCTGTCGCAAGGATTGGGGGATTGGCACGCCAGTGCCGGCTGGCATGCGCTGGCGCTGGAACAGGCGAATGCCTGGCGCGCTGCGGTCGATACCATCACTGGTCAGCGCGAAGTGGCGGCAACGGCCTTGCCCTATGACGGCGAGGTTATTGGCGCGGTGCAGCGTTCCAGCATAGATTCCACCGTGCACGATATCGTGGTGTGTGCGGCGGGCACTTTGCCGGCTGAATTACACAAGTTATGGCGCACCTCGACCCCCGGCGGTTATCACGTCGAATACGGCTACTCCTGCATGGGTTATGAAATTGCTGGCGGCCTCGGTGTCAAGATGGCGCAGCCGGACCGGGATGTGATCGTCATGGTTGGTGACGGCAGTTACCTGATGATGAATTCCGAAATCGCGACTTCGGTCATGTTGGGTTGCAAACTGATTGTCGTAGTGCTCGACAATCGCGGCTACGGCTGCATCAATCGTCTGCAGCAAGCCTGTGGCGGCGCAGCGTTCAATAACATGCTGGAAGATTGCCTGCAAGGCCCGCTGGGGGCGCCAGCGATCGACTTTGCCGCACATGCCAGATCCTTGGGAGCACTGGCAGAAAGCGTCAAGAGCATCTCTCAACTGGAAGCAGCGCTGCAGCGGGCGCGTGCGGCAGATCGTAGCTACCTGGTTTGCATCGATACCGATCCCAGTCACAGTACCGAAGAGGGGGGCTGTTGGTGGGAAGTGGCGGTGCCGGAGGTGTCGCAGCGCGCTCAGGTGCAAGCTGCGCGAGCCGAATATGAGCAAGCCCGCGACAATCAAAAAGTGTAAAGGATTGCGAGAAAACCATGACATTCAACGTAAAGATCGGCATCAATCCCATATCTTGGATGAACGATGACCTGCCGTCTCTGGGCGGCGAGACATCGCTGGAGCTGGCGTTATCAGAGGGGGCGCAGATCGGCTATCGCGGCTTCGAGCTGGGCAATAAATTTCCCAAAGAACCTTTGGCGCTGGCGGCGGTGCTCGGCAAACATGGTCTGGAATGTGTATCGGGATGGTATTCCGGAGGCCTTGCGACCAGCTCTCTGGATGACGAAATCGCCGCCGTTGGACCGCATCTGCGCTTGCTGGCGGAGACTGGCGCTAAGGTGATGGTGTACGGCGAAGTCGCCAACGCTATCCAAGGCCGGCCTGATCCGCTGTATAAGAGGCCGCGTTTCCTGAATGACCGGGAATGGCAGGAATATACTGACAAACTTACTGCTTTCGCGCGCTTTACCTTGTCGCAAGGCGTTCGAGTGGCTTATCACCCCCACATGGGTGCTTACGTCGAGACGCCGACCGATGTCGGGCGCTTGATGGCGCTGACGGGCGATGAGGTCGGCCTGTTGTTTGACAGTGGTCATATCACGTTTGCCGGGGGCGATCCGTTGGCGGTATTGCAGGAGCATATCAAGCGTGTCTGCCATGTACATTGCAAGGATGTGCGGCCGACGGTGGTGAAAATGGCACGCAACGGTAATTGGAGTTTCCTGCAAGCCGTGCTCAATGGCGCATTTACTGTGCCGGGTGATGGCACCATCGATTTCGACGCGCTGTTGCGCCTGCTGCATCGGCATGGGTATGCCGGTTGGCTGGTGGTCGAGGCGGAGCAGGACCCGGCGGTGGCCCCAAGCTATCAATATGCCGAAATGGGCTATCGCCATCTGGCCGATCTGGTTAGCGCGATCGAAGCCGCTGGCGAACAGGAGTCGACATGAGTTTACTGGTGAAGGGCCGCTCGCAAGGACGCGAGATCGTCAGCGTCACGCCGCAATCGGCGAATTGGAAGTTCGTCGGTTTTGCTGCCTATCGATTGGCGGCCACGGAGCGGATCAGTTTTGATTCGGGCAATCGTGAGATCTGTATCGTCGTGCTGAGTGGCGTTGTCAGCGTCCAGACTGGCGATCATGTATGGAAAGAGATTGGTGAACGGCAAAGCGTGTTCGATGAGCGCTCGCCGTATTCGGTCTACGTGCCGCACTCACATGCCGTGACGATTGCCGCGCATGCAGATGCCGAAGTTGCGGTTTGCAGCGCACCGAGTCATGGCAGCCTGGGGGCGCGTCTGATCGAACCGGGCACGGCAAAAAGATCGGTGCGCGGACAGGGCAGCAATACTCGCTACGTCTGCGACATCCTGCCGCAAACCGAAGCTGCCGATCATTTACTGGTGGTCGAAGTCCTGACGCCTGGCGGCCATGCCTCTAGCTATCCGCCGCACAAGCACGATACCGATAACTTGCCGCAGGAGAGTTTTCTGGAGGAGACTTATTATCATCGTCTCAATCCACCGCAAGGTTTTGCGTTTCAGCGCGTTTATACCGATGATCGCAGCCTGGACCAATCGATGGCGGTGGAAAATCATGATGTTGTGATGGTCCCGCGTGGCTACCATCCGGTGGTTGCAGCGCACGGCTATAACAGTTATTACCTGAACGTCATGGCTGGCCCCAAGCGCGAGTGGCATTTCAAGAACGATCCGGCCCATGAGTGGATGCTGCAGCGTTGAGCGTCTGATATTAGCGCGATACGTTGACGGTAGTTCGACTCGACTGTCGTGCGCAGCAAAATAAACTTCAAGGTTAAATCACATGCCTAGCTTAATTACCGTCGGTCACTTTATTAACGGCCAATCCGTTCCTTCTTCCGGCGAGCGTCACAGCGATGTCTTCAATCCGGCCACTGGTGTGGTCAGCGCCAAAGTCGGGCTAGCCAGCCATGCCGATGTCGCCGCCGCGGTTGCCGCTGCGCAGGCGGCTTTCCCCGCATGGGCCGCGCAGCCGCCTTTGCGGCGAGCGCGTGTCATGTCGCGTTTCAAGGAATTGATGGAGAAGAACCACGAAAAGTTAGCTGCTATCATCACCAATGAGCACGGTAAAGTATTCAGCGATGCTAAAGGCGAAGTCGTGCGCGGGCTGGAAGTAGCCGAATTTGCCAGCGGCATACCGCAGTTGCTCAAGGGGGAATATACCGAGCAGATCAGTCGCGGTATCGATGCCTGGACCATGCGCCAGCCACTCGGTGTGTGCGCCGGCATCACCCCGTTCAATTTTCCGGTGATGGTGCCGATGTGGATGTTCCCGATGGCTATCGCCTGTGGCAATACCTTCGTGTTGAAGCCATCCGAGCGCGATCCGTCGTCGAGTCTGCTACTGGCGCAATTGCTGCAGGAGGC
>NZ_JBIIVN010000152.1:0-6410 GCF_044339385.1 Collimonas sp.
CGCCGCCAAACTTCTTCGACAGTACTGTCGCGATCGCTGCTGTCAGCGTGGTCTTGCCGTGGTCGACGTGGCCGATAGTGCCGACGTTGACGTGCGGCTTGGTCCGCTCGAATTTACCTTTTGCCATTTTATTCTTCCTTCAAAAAGAACGATGTTGTTAAACGATGTACGAATTAATTTCTTTACTATGCCGCCGCTTTATCTGGCCTGATGGGCGAGCCTGTTCGCCACGCTTCGGCGGCTCCTAAACCCAGTCCAAATCAGATAAATTACTTGGCTTTGGACGTTACGATTGCATCGATAACGTTCTTCGGCGCTTCAGCGTAGCGCTTGAATTCCATCGAGTAAGTTGCACGGCCTTGAGTAGCCGAACGCAACGAAGTCGAGTAACCAAACATTTCCGACAGAGGTACTTCAGCTTTGATGATCTTACCACCACCGCCGGCGATTTCATCCATGCCCTGCACCATACCGCGACGCGACGACAGATCGCCCATCACGGTACCAGCGTAGTCTTCCGGAGTTTCGACTTCAACTGCCATCATTGGCTCCAGAATAACCGGGCTGGCTTTACGGCAGCCGTCCTTGAACGCCATCGAAGCGGCCATGCGGAACGCATTTTCGTTCGAGTCAACGTCATGGTAAGAACCGAAGAACAGGGTGACCTTGACGTCTACCACTGGGTAGCCAGCCAAGACACCGGTGTTCAATGTTTCACGGACGCCCTTTTCAACTGCCGGGATGTATTCGCGTGGAACGGTACCGCCCTTGATCGCGTCAACGAACTCAAAGCCCTTGCCTGGTTCTTGCGGCTCGATCTTCAGAACCACATGACCGTACTGACCGCGACCACCCGATTGCTTGACGAACTTACCTTCGATTTCTTCGCAAGTCTTGCGGATGGTTTCGCGATAAGCAACTTGTGGCTTACCAACGGTCGCTTCAACGTTGAACTCACGCTTCATACGATCGACGATAATGTCCAGATGCAACTCACCCATACCGGCGATGATGGTCTGACCCGACTCTTCGTCTGTGCGAACACGGAACGAAGGATCTTCTTGTGCCAGGCGGTTCAGCGCCAGGCCCATTTTTTCCTGGTCGGCCTTGGTCTTTGGCTCGACTGCCTGCGAAATCACCGGCTCCGGGAACACCATGCGCTCCAGAATGATGAATGCATTGGTATCGCACAATGTGTCACCGGTAGTCGTATCCTTCATACCGATCAGTGCGGCGATATCGCCAGCCAGAATTTCCTTGATTTCTTCGCGCTGGTTAGCGTGCATTTGCACGATACGGCCGATACGCTCTTTCTTGCCCTTGATCGAATTCAACACGGTGTCGCCCGAGTTCAGAGTACCCGAGTAGCAGCGCATAAAGCAGATCTGACCAACGAACGGATCCGTTGCGATCTTGAAGGCCAGACCGGAGAACTTTTCAGTGTCTTCGGCTTTACGCGAGATCGGCGCATCATCTTCGTCCAGGCCAGGTACCGGCGGCACGTCCAGCGGCGAAGGCAGGTAGTCGACCACACCATCGAGCATGGCTTGCACGCCCTTGTTCTTGAACGCAGTACCGCACATCATCGGCACGATTTCGCTGGCCAGGGTACGTTGACGGATCGCAGCCTTGATTTCAGCTTCACTCAGGTCGCCTTCTTCCAGGTACTTGTTCATCAGCTCTTCCGATGCTTCGGCAGCGGCTTCCACCATGTTTTCGCGCCACTTAGCAGCATCTGCAGCCAGGTCAGCAGGGATATCACGATAGTCGAAAGTCATGCCTTGGGTATCGTCGTGCCAGTAGATCGCCTTCATCTTGACCAGATCGATCACGCCTTCGAACTTGTCTTCAGCGCCGATAGGTACTTGCATTGGAACCGGGTTAGCCTTCAGGCGAGCGCGCATCTGCTCGAAAACCTTGAAGAAGTTCGCGCCGGTGCGGTCCATCTTGTTGACGAACGCCAGACGTGGAACCTTGTACTTGTTAGCTTGACGCCACACAGTTTCCGACTGTGGCTGAACGCCGCCGACTGCACAGTAAACCATGCAAGCGCCATCCAGAACACGCATCGAGCGCTCAACTTCAATCGTGAAGTCAACGTGGCCCGGAGTGTCGATGATGTTGATGTGGTGAGGCTGGAAGTTACCCGCCATGCCCTTCCAAAAACAGGTGGTCGCAGCGGAGGTGATCGTGATGCCACGCTCTTGCTCCTGCTCCATCCAGTCCATGGTGGCCGCGCCATCATGCACTTCACCGATTTTGTGATTCACACCGGTATAAAACAGAACGCGTTCTGTAGTCGTGGTTTTACCTGCGTCGATGTGAGCGGAGATACCGATATTGCGATAGCGCTCAACGGGGGTCTTGCGAGCCATGATTTATTCCTAAGTCTTTTAATGTACGAAACCGAGCGCCATTTTTGATAAAAATATGCGCTCGGCTCGAACAAATTTCAGATGCGGACAGACGTCTCGATTCAGGGAGTCGGCTGCCCAGTCCATTAGAAGCGGAAGTGCGAGAACGCCTTGTTCGCTTCTGCCATACGGTGAACTTCGTCACGCTTTTTCATTGCACCGCCGCGACCTTCTGCGGCTTCCATCAACTCGCCACCCAGACGCTGCGGCATCGATTTTTCGCTGCGCTTGTTAGCCGCTTCACGCAACCAGCGCATCGACAACGCCATACGACGGACAGGACGAACTTCAACCGGCACCTGGTAGTTTGCACCACCAACGCGACGCGACTTAACTTCAACCAATGGCTTGGCGTTGCTGATAGCAAGGGCAAACACTTCCAGCGGATCTTTGCCGGACTTGGCTTGAATGTGCTCGAAGGCACCGTAAATGATGTTTTCTGCGACCGATTTCTTACCGGACAACATCAGGACGTTGACGAACTTCGCAACATCAACATTACCGAATTTTGGATCCGGCAGAATCTCCCGCTTGGGAACTTCACGACGACGTGGCATTTCGATTCCTTTCAATCTTCAGTTGAGCACGCAGATCTTTTGTTTCTGCACACTCGCGGACGGCCATCATAGCCACCCACTTACTCGGCCCATTCGGGACCGACACTAGTTTCGCTTGGCTTACGCCGCCCGAAAATGATTATTTCTTTGCAGCCTTAGCACGCTTTGCACCGTACTTCGAACGTGCTTGCTTACGATCCTTGACGCCCTGAGTATCCAGTGCACCGCGAACCATGTGGTAACGCACACCCGGCAAGTCTTTGACACGGCCGCCACGCAACAGCACGACACTATGTTCTTGCAGGTTATGGCCTTCACCGCCGATGTACGAAATAACTTCGAAACCGTTGGTCAGGCGAACTTTGGCAACTTTACGCAGAGCCGAGTTTGGCTTCTTTGGAGTTGTCGTATAAACGCGGGTGCAAACGCCGCGCTTTTGCGGGCTGTTTTCCAGCGCTGGTGATTTGCTCTTTACGACCGCAGAAACGCGCGGCTGGCGAATCAATTGATTGATGGTTGGCATCGTTATGTATCCAACAAAATTACGACGTTAATAACAACAATCCCGAAATCGGTTGTCCGGGATTGGACAGATACTTGCGCTAGAAACCGCACAATTTGCGCACCGTTCGCGCAGATCGACATTCAGCAGTAGAGAGGAAACGCGCTATAGAAAGCGGAAGCAGACCAAAGAACGCTCAGCCCAATATAGCCTACAATCGAGGTCCCACTAGTATATCCTCAAGACGGCGGCCAGTCAATCACAGTCGGCAATGCCAGGCCGTAAACGCGACACCCGGAAGCAGTCGGAGCAGCACGCCAAGGCTGGCTTTCCAGGCACAAGCCACAAGAAAGCAACACTTTTATTTACCTGCCGGATGGCGGCTACCCTGTCCCGGCTTTGCGGGATAATGTAGCTCGACTATTCTTGACAATCATGATGCCAGCCCTGTTTCGCCGCAACAATCTGTTCGTACTGGGTACTTACCTGACGTTGTCTCTGGTGCCGTTCGTACCGCTGCTGTTCGGGCAATCAATCGAACATCCGCTGCGCATCCTCCTGATGGAAGCTGCGATATGGCTGGTCATCTGGTCAGTCTTCAAGCGGCCAGCCTGGTTTCACTGGCTGCTGATCCCGGCGTTTATCGCTTTACCGACCGAAATTTACCTGCGTAAATTCTACAATCAGGGAATTTCTACCCATCATCTCGGTATTATCGTGGAAACCAGCCCCAGGGAGGCATTGGAATTCCTTGGCGACAGGGTGTGGTGGCTCGCTGCAATCCTGGCCTTCGTCGTGCTGTGGTGGGCGCTAAGTTGGCTGGCGGCGATCCGCACGCGCGACCTTGATCTTGAGGGACGGCTTCGCTGGCTCGGATGGTTAGTGCTCACAGTCGGCCTGGTGGCGTGGCTATATGGACAAGAGGTCGGCATTCAAACTGCGTCGTCGATTGTGAAACGCGACAGCGCGCTGACCTCCGCCGCCCACACGCATCTAGGCAAACTACCCAATTGGGCGGCAACCCCATTCCAGCATGAACCGCTCGGCCGTACCTGGCCATTCGGCCTCGCGGTTCGCGGCTACGATTTCTGGAAAGAACGGCAATATCTGGACGATCTTGAGCACAAGAACAGGCCATTTCATTTCGGCGCCCATCAGGCCAGCCATCAGAATACGCCGCAAATTGTGGTGATGGTGATCGGCGAATCCTCCCGCTACGATCGCTGGAGCTTGAACGGTTATCAGCGCGAGACTAATCCGCTGCTGAAAAAAGAGTCCAATCTGGTCAGTTTCTCTGATGTGATCACGTCGGTCTCTGCGACTCGCCTTTCGGTTCCGGTCATGGTTTCGCGCAAACCAGCAACCGACAGTCTGAAAGCCGGCTTCACCGAGAAGTCCTTCATCACGGCCTACAAAGAGGCTGGTTTCAAGACTTACTGGATATCCAACCAACTCTCCTACGGCAAGTTCGATACACCGATCTCGGTGTTTGCGAATGAAGCCGATGTGGTCCAGTTCCTGAACCTTGGGGGATTTACCAACACCTCGAATTTTGATGCAGTCCTGTTGCCACAATTACAAAAAGCAATGTCGGATCCAGCGCAGAAAAAGCTGATCGTTCTCCACACGCTCGGCAACCACTGGAATTACAGCCATCGCTACCCCGAAGAATATGACGAATGGCAGCCATCGCTGTACGGCGTCGACAACCCTGCCTACACCAATCTTGCCAACAAGCCGGCGCTCAACAACAGCTATGACAATTCAGTGCTGTATGTGGATTGGCTCCTGTCACAAGTAATAGTCGCACTGAAGGAATCCAGACAATTGAGCGCCATGATGTATTTTTCCGATCACGGCCAGACGCTATATGACGGCAGTTGCAAGATTGCATTCCACGGGCACAACACTCAGTTCGAGTTCCATATTCCGGCGCTGATGTGGTATTCGGATCTGTACAAGCAAGCCTATCCGGACAAGGTCACTCAGTTACTGCGCCATAAACGCGCGCGCATGACCACCGAAAACGTCTTTCATTCGCTGCTTGATCTGTCCGACATCCGCTACCCTGATGAGCGGTTGGAATGGAGCTTCCTGAGCGACCAGCTGCGCCTGCACAAACGCTATGTCGATAGTTATGGCTGGACCGATTACGACAATACGACCTTCAAGGGCGACTGCAGGGAGGTCATCGACAACGGCAAGCCTCTGCAACAGCAACAAGACTAACCAGGCTATAAGTGCGCAACGGCGAGCCCGAATAAAAGCCGTAACAGACGTTGAATGAAAAAAAACGGCAGCGGATAATCATCCGTTACGAGGATTAAACGGCGTCGCCCTGCTGTGCGTTCAACTCCTCAGCTGCACGTGCTTCTGCAGCTGCCAGGCGTGCTGCCTGTTCGGATTGCAACAACGCTGTGCGCTCTTCGGCTTCCCAGGTGTCTTTTTCCTTGTGTGCACGATGGAATGCGAGACCGGTGCCGGCTGGGATCAGACGACCAACGATAACGTTTTCCTTCAGGCCGCGCAGCGTGTCTTTCTTGCCCATGATTGCGGCTTCGGTCAACACGCGGGTGGTTTCCTGGAACGATGCGGCCGAGATGAACGAATCGGTCGACAGCGATGCCTTGGTAATACCCAGCAAGACGTTTTCGTAAGTTGCAGGAATATTGCCCGCTGCAATCGCACGGTCGTTTTCATCCAGCAGCTCCGAACGCTCGACCTGCTCACCAGTGATGTAAGACGCATCGCCGGCATCAACGATCTGCACGCGACGCAACATCTGGCGTACGATCACTTCGATGTGCTTGGCGTTGATCTTCACGCCTTGCAAACGGTACACGTCTTGAACTTCGTCGACGATGTAACGTGCCAGCGCTTCGATACCCAACAGGCGCAGGATGTCTTGCGGATCGGCTGGGCCGTCGACAATCATTT
>NZ_JBIIVN010000153.1:0-6397 GCF_044339385.1 Collimonas sp.
TCGTCTTCGCATTCGTTTCGAACGTCGCGCTGATATTCATCAAGCATTCCTTAAACTTGGCTGCAGTCTGATCTGCTGGAGCAAACTTCAGCAGGCATCGCAGCCTTTATGAAACCGTCTCTAAGTATCTTGAATCAGCGTTGGCGCAGGCAAGTTGTTTTGCCGGCGCGGCCGTCCTGAAATTCACGCGTGGGCAAGATGGCCCGGCGTGCCCGTAAAAAAGCCCCGCTTTTTCAGGCGGGGCTTTCGGCTAACCAATCTGAACTGTCAATCTTGCTCGACGACGTTGATGCCTTCGCGCCGCTTCGACACCAGCCAGCCGCCACCTAGCACCACCACAAAACCCAGCACATAAGCCGCGTAGTTCAGCCCGGGCAAGCTATTCCAGAATGATTGCAAGACGGGTTCTGTAACGATCATGTGCATGGCGGTGTACACCAGGATCGCTGCACCAACGAAGATCGTCAGTGGGAAGCGTTCGATCAGTTTTAGTGCCAGCGTGGAGCCCCATACCATGATCGGCACCGAAATCAGCAAACCGACGATCACCAGCGCCATGCTGCCTTTGGCGGCTCCGGCCACGCCCAGGACATTATCGATGCCCATGACCGTATCGGCGATGATGATGGTTTTCAAGGCGGCGGCCATGGTGGTGGCTTTGACGCCGTGTGCTTCGCCGTCATCGGACTGGGTCAGCAAGCGGTAGGCGATCCACAGCAGGGCGACACCGCCGACCAGCAGCAGGCCGGGTATCTTGAGCAGCCAGACCGCGCCGATCGTCATCAGTACGCGCATGATGAGTGCGCCCGCCGTGCCCCAGATGATGGCTTTGCGGCGCAGATGCTCGGGCAGGTTACGTGCTGCCATCGCGATGACGATGGCATTGTCACCGGCCAGTACCAGGTCGATGACGACAATCGCCAACAGTGCTGCAAAAAAGGCCCCGACATTCCAGTCAGCCATGCCGAGCATTGAGAAAAAACCTGAGAAATCCATACAGTCTCCAACAAGAGTTAGCAAATAACCTCAGGCATGGACAGCGGCAGGAAGTGGCGGAGAGTAAGCGCGACACAATGCCTGCATGGATGCCATGCTGACAAAGGTCTTGCTCAACAGCGTTGCTGCCAAGGCAACCGGGCGCAGACGTTGTGTCTGTTCCGTGATGACGACTACCTTGCAAAACACCGACAGTCAGCGCAAGGCCATGTCAATGCTTGGGAGCTACTCCCCTTTGAGAGGGTGTTGCACGTATAACGCCATGCAACTGCCCCGGATTATACATCAGGCAGGTCAAAAATAAATGGGGCAGCGAATAGGGCGGGGAATACGGCTATTAAGAGTTTATCCTTGGCGCCAGTAATCCGGCTGTGCATAGGCGCGCCGCAGGAAGTCGACAAATAGGCGGATCCGTAGCGGCAGGTGGCGGCGCTGGGCGAAGACTGCGTAAATGTCGTTGCCGGGTGCGGCAAATTCGTCCAGCACAGACACAAGTTTGCCGGATTCGATTTCGCTGCCGACTTCCCACATCGAGCGCCAGGCCAGCCCTTTTCCAGCCAGCGCCCAATCGTGCAGCACCTGGCCGTCGTTGCAGACCATATTGCCGTTCACCTTGATCGTGACCACTTTACCGTTCTGGCGGAAGCTCCAGCCGCGCTGGCTGCCATCGCTGCTGATCGCCAGGCAGTTGTGCTTTTGCAGTTCTTCCAATGTTTTGGGTTTGCCGTGGCGTTTGATGTAGGCGGGGGAAGCCACCACGATGCGCTGGTTGTCCGCCAGTTTGGCACCGACCAGCGACGAGTCCGACAGCGAGGCGATACGGATTGCGACATCGATGCCCTCGCCGATCAAATCGACCACGCGGTCATTCAGATTGAGCGTCAGTGTTACGTCACGATGCTCGGTAAGGAGGGAGGGTATCAAGGGCGCGACATGCTGGCGGCCAAAACCGGCTGGTGCCGAAATCAACAGATGGCCGCTGGCGTGAGCGCTGCGTTCGGTAACCGCCGATTCGGCATTTTCCAGGTCGGACAGGATGCGCTGGCAATCTTCCAGAAACGCTTCACCCTCGTTGGTGAGGACAATTTTACGCGTGGTGCGTTGTAAAAGTTTTACGCCTAAACGTTCTTCTAAAGCGTCCAGGCGCCGTCCAATCATGGCCGGCGCGATCCCTTCGGCACGCGCCGCGGCTGACAGGCTGCCTTTTGCGGCGACATCGACAAAAGTTGAAAGTTGTTTGAATTGGTCCACTGTCGGCTGGGAGGTCAGTTTATGGGAGGTTAGCCGGGTGCTAAGCTCACTTGTGACTAAAACGCATAGATCAAATGATAAATCGTTTCACCTATTAAGATTTAGTTTAAATATACTGGATAGCGTAAAAAATAAATAATGCCATTCGGAATTCTGTATATCCGGCATGGTAAAACCCAGAACATAGCGCGGCACAATGTGAATGTGTTGTGCCATTGTTGTCGGCTACATTGACTATTTGACAGAATAAACAGGAGCAACGCATGACTCAATTGACACTGCCCGCAGGAATGGAAATCAACGGCGCTATCGAAGCCGGATACGCCGAGATTCTGACCCCCGACGCACTGGCGCTGGTCACCAAACTTAGTCGCGCTTTTGAGGCGCGTCGCCAGGAGTTGCTGGCGGTACGCGTCGAGCGCGCCAAGCGCCTGGATGCCGGTGAGCGTCCAGACTTTCTGCCTGAAACAGCGCACATCCGCAACGGCGACTGGAAGATCGCGCCGATTCCTGAGGCGCTGGAATGCCGCCGGGTAGAAATTACAGGGCCGGTTGAGCGCAAAATGGTGATCAATGCCCTCAATTCCGGTGCGGATAGTTACATGACCGATTTCGAGGACTCCAACTCGCCGGTCTGGGAGAACCAGATCACAGGTCAGATTAACCTGCGCGACGCCGTCCGTAAGACGATTGCGCTGGAGCAGAACGGCAAATCGTACAAGCTCAACGACAAGGTCGCCACGCTGGTGGTGCGTCCGCGGGGCTGGCACCTCGATGAAAAACACGTGTTGGTCGACGGCAAGCGCGTCTCTGGCGGTATTTTCGACTTCGCGTTGTTCATGTTCCATAACGCCAAGGAGCAAGTGGCACGCGGCGCCGGTCCTTACTTCTATCTGCCGAAGATGGAGTCGCATCTGGAAGCGTGGTTGTGGAACGATATCTTCGTGATGACGCAAAACGAACTGGGCCTGCCGCAGGGCACTATCAAGGCAACCGTGTTGATCGAAACCATCCTGGCCGCTTTCGAAATGGATGAGATCCTGTACGAACTGCGTGAACACAGTTCTGGTCTGAATGCCGGCCGTTGGGATTACATCTTCTCTTGCATTAAAAAATTCAAGCTGGACAAGGATTTCTGCCTGGCCGATCGCGCCAAGGTGACGATGACCGCGCCGTTCATGCGCGCCTATGCATTGCTGTTGCTGAAGACCTGCCACAAGCGCAATGCGCCGGCAATCGGCGGCATGGCGGCATTGATCCCGATCAAGAACGATCCGGAAAAGAATGAAATCGCCATGGGCGGTGTCCGCACCGACAAGGCGCGTGACGCCAGCGACGGCTACGATGGCGGCTGGGTCGCCCATCCAGGGCTGGTCGAACTGGCTATGACTGAATTCAAGAAGGTGTTGGGCGACAAGCCGAATCAGATCAGCAAACAGCGCGACGATATCAATGTTAGCGCTGCCGAGTTGCTTGATTTCAAGCCTGAAGCGCCGATTACTGAAGCCGGTTTGCGCTACAACATCAACGTCGGTATCCATTATCTGGGCGCTTGGCTGGCTGGTAACGGTTGTGTGCCGATCCATAACCTGATGGAAGATGCGGCAACCGCTGAAATCAGCCGTGCTCAGGTCTGGCAATGGATCCGCTCTACCAAGGGCGTGCTGGAAGATGGCCAGAAAGTCACTGCGGAGATGGTCGTGGCGATGATTCCGCAGGAGTTGGCCAAGGTTAAGGCATTGGTCGGCGATGGCGCAACTTATGATCGCGCTGCCCAGATATTTGAAGACATGTCGACCTCGGCGGCCTTTGCCGAATTCCTGACATTACCGCTGTACGAAGAAATCTAAAGCGCTTTTAACGCTCCGCCGCGGCTAGCCTCTGAAATGACTGCTTATGCCGCCGGCGTATAAAAAAGCCGATCGCAAGATCGGTTTTTTTTACGTCTGTCTTACCCGCCATGCGACTCATATTGAAATCAGTCGATGTCGTCGCGGCACCAGTCAGTAGGTAATTGTGATGGTCAGCGTATCGGTATAGGTTCCTGCCGGCTGGTTCTGGCCGCCAGGAATCAGTCCGTAGGCCTTGTAGTTGCGGGCGTTATTGCCTAAGCTCAGCAGGTAACTATCGGTTACCGTGCTGGTGCCGGCGCTGCCATCACCCCAGACGATGGAGCGCGCGTTATCCGTGTAGATATTGTAACTAAGCGAATTAGTGGCGCCCGATTTCAGCAGGCGCGTTGGAAAGGTACCGTTGCCGGCAGTTAGTTGAATGGTATAGCTGACCAGCAGCCCTAGCCCGTTGCAGGTGACCGTCACGGTGCCGGTGCCCGTGGCGCTGGTGCTGCCGGGCGAAGCATAGCTGCCAAAGGCGACGCCGGTGCCGGCGACAGTGCAGTCGGCCAGCAACGCCTGCGCGCTCAGCGGCAGTGCCAGCAGCATGCTGGCCGCCAGCCATTTCAAGCCGGGTTTCATGGATTCTCCTTGCCGCAGGTATAAGGGCCTAGTTGCGGGAAAGCTTCTAACTTGGCCAGCGCTGGAATCTCAAAGCTGCATTTGGTCGCGCTGTCGTTATGATCGACCACGACGATGCTTGCAGGATAGGCGATTTCCGGAATGAATACCTGGTCGCGTAATGCCACCTCTTGCGCCGTCTTGCTGCCGTTGACGTAGACCAGAGTGCCGACGGCGAGCGGCTTGCCTTGGCGGTCAGTCAGGGTCAGTGTTGCGCTCTGGTTTTGACGGGCGCTGAATTTTAGCAGGCTGCCTGTCCGGTAGCCGGGGACGACGGATTTGTGTGCCAGATCCAGCGCCATCGACAGCGGCAGATGCGCATCATCGAGATAGACGTTGTTGGATTCGTAGGGAACCAGCCGTGGGATGAAGCCGACGCCGTCCTTGTCGGTGTGTCCCACTTTGACGTTATTGGCATAGATGTCGATCGGTTGGCTGATCGGCACCTCAACCATCGCGAAACTTTGATCCATCCACCGTGTGGCACGGACGTGGCTGTCAAGCAGCGCTATGCCGCCGCGTGCTTCGAGTTGCAGGTTGGTTTGGCGATTGATGCGATTGGCATCGAAGGTATATTCCCCGGTGCTGCCCAGATAGTTGGCACCGATATCCTCGCCGCTGTTGTCGAATAGAGTTTTGCGTGCGCGATAACCCCAGCCGCCTTCTTGCGGCGTAGTTTGCTGGTATTCGGCGGTGACCGATTTGCTGCCTTGCTGGCCGCTCGCCGCCAGTTGCATGAAACTCTGGTGCTCCAGCGGGATGACCCACACAAAATTCGCCGATAGCGAACGATCTTGCGTCAGCGATTTAAGCAGGCCGAGGCTGATGCTGCCGTATTGACGCAAGTTGAAGTTGAGGCCGGTATTGATGGCGCGCACGTTGTCCTGACCGCGGTTGACTTGGCTCAGATAGCCAAGTGCGAGGTTGGTCCGGTCATTTAGTGACAAATTGGCTTGCGCTTGTATCTGCTGAGCTGGTGCCAGTATGCCGTCGTCGAGACCGAGTTGCCAGAAGCGCGCGCCGGCAGTTTGAGCACGCACGGTCAGCGCATATCGACTCCCTTGGCGGTCGAACTGCAGATATTGCTGGGTAGCGTTGCCGCGCTCGGAATTGCTGGCAGCGATGCCGCCTCTCAACAAGCCGATATTCGGCGCGGCAACGGTGGCGGCGACGCTGGCCGATTCGCGGCCACGCATGAGTTCTCCGTGGCCTTCGACTGTGGTGCCATCGCTGACGCCATAGCGCACTGTGGCGGAACTGAACGTTCTGCCGTAGTCACTCTCACTGGTGCCGAAGTTATTGCGCAAGGTGCCGATTTCGTAGGAGACATCTTTGGTGCCTTGGCGCAGTAGTTGGGCACTGGTGATGTAGCTCTGCGTGTAGACCTGCTGGCGGCCCAGTACATCGTGCACCACCATTTGCACGTTACCCTGGCCGGCATAAACCGGCAGGTTGTTAATGGTGAACGGGCCGGTATCGACCGGCTGTTTGAGTCGCAGAATATTGTTCACATAAATAGTCGCCCCTGAACAACCCCATCCCCCCCAATGTTGGCGGGGCCCGATGCCTCAAAAGCGGTTGCGGAATTTGCAAGAACATGGAATATTTCTATTCAATTTCTTGCAAATATTGTCGAG
>NZ_JBIIVN010000007.1:0-30506 GCF_044339385.1 Collimonas sp.
CAGCATTCGACGCTTGGCTATCGTTCACCCTGCCAGTATTTAGATGACAGGCTCACTGAGCAACATCAGGAAAAACAGGCGGCATAAAAGCCACCTGTTGGAAGACGAAAAATCGAGGGAAGCTCAGTTTTTCACAAAAGCTGCTTAATAGACACGCATCGCGAAAATTAAGGAGCCTGGATGTTAGAAGCTTGCTTGCCTTTAGTGCCTTGCGTGACTTCGAACTGGACTTTTTGACCTTCTTTGAGAGTCTTGAAGCCGTTCATCTGGATTGCCGAAAAGTGAGCAAACAAATCTTCACCGCCGTCATCCGGAGTGATAAAGCCGAAGCCCTTAGAATCGTTGAACCACTTGACTGTACCTGTTGCCATAAAATAGCGTCTTTCAAATAATGACTAATCACACGAGCCGTAAAAGCAAGAAGCCTCGCGTAACGTTGCCCCTTCTAGAACTTGCTCACTTCTATCAACAAGCAAAACTGCACTCATCAATGAATGTCATTGTTCTCGTTAAAAATAAAAAAGTCAAGTAATTTCCAATTTACAATTAAATTTGTTGTTTTGGAATGTTTCGACCCCCCTTTGATTTAATCTGTTTTAACGTCATCTGCATAGCATTAAGAAAGCGCGTAATATCGATATGTACATTAATTATTCAGCGTTGCGCGTTGCGCATTTGTCGGAAGGTTTTAGAATAGGCGCATGGTAACCAAGCACGAAGACGGGACATTAGCGACGCGGCAGGAGCAGAAGCTCAAGCCGCCTCCCATGTATCAGGTATTTCTGTTGAATGATGACTACACCCCAATGGAATTTGTAGTTGCTATCCTCCAAGAGTACTTCAACAAGGATCGCGAAGCCGCGACGCAGATAATGCTAAAGGTGCATCGCGATGGCAAAGGCATGTGTGGTGTATATCCCAAAGATATTGCATCCACAAAAGTTGAACTGGTATTAACGCACGCACGCAAAGCAGGGCATCCCCTGCAATGCATGATGGAGGAAGCATGATTGCGCAGGAATTGGAAGTAAGTTTGCACATGGCGTTTGTCGAAGCACGACAAGCACGGCACGAGTTCATCACGGTTGAACATTTGCTGTTGGCCTTGCTCGACAATCCGTCTGCGGCCGAAGTGCTGCGGGCGTGTGCTGTCAACATTGACGATATGCGCAAGACGCTGACTATCTTCATTGGCGACAATACGCCGACGGTACCGGGTTCGAACGAGGTTGATACTCAGCCGACTCTCGGTTTTCAGCGCGTGATCCAACGCGCCATCATGCATGTGCAATCGGCTTCCAACGGCAAGAAGGAAGTCACTGGCGCCAACGTGCTGGTGGCGATCTTCGGCGAGAAGGATTCGCATGCCGTGTATTACCTGCACCAGCAAGGCGTGACGCGTCTGGACGTGGTCAACTTCATTTCGCACGGCGCGCGCAAGGATCATCAGACCGATGCGCAGAAGTCTTCTGAAGTTGCCGAAGAGGTGCAGGCCGAAGGCCAGGTCAAGGAAAGTCCGCTCGACCAGTTTACGCAAAACCTGAACAAGCTTGCTAGCGAGGGCAAGATCGATCCGCTGATCGGCCGCGAGTACGAAGTCGAACGTGTGATCCAGACCTTGTGCCGTCGCCGTAAAAATAATCCATTGCTGGTTGGCGAAGCCGGCGTCGGCAAGACCGCGATTGCCGAGGGTCTGGCATGGCGCATCACCCAGGGCGAAGTGCCTGAAATTCTGCAGAACGCCATCGTGTATTCGCTCGATATGGGGGCACTGCTGGCGGGCACCAAATATCGCGGCGATTTCGAGCAGCGCCTGAAAGCCGTCCTCAAGCAATTGAAGGACAGCCCGCACGGCATCCTGTTCATCGATGAGATTCATACCATCATTGGCGCAGGTTCGGCTTCGGGCGGCACACTGGATGCCTCCAATCTGCTGAAGCCGGCATTGTCGAGCGGTCAGCTGAAGTGCATCGGTGCCACGACTTATACCGAGTTCCGTGGTGTGTTCGAGAAAGATCATGCATTGTCGCGGCGCTTCCAGAAGATCGATGTCAACGAACCGACCGTCGAGCAAACCGTGCAAATCCTGCGCGGTTTGAAGTCGCGCTTTGAAGAGCATCACGGCGTCAAGTATTCCGCCTCGGCACTGACCAGCGCTGCAGAACTTGCGGCGCGGTTTATCAACGATCGTCATCTGCCGGACAAGGCCATTGATGTCATCGACGAAGCTGGTGCGGCACAACGCATCCTGCCGAAGTCAAAACAGAAGAAGACCATCGGCAAAGGCGAGATCGAAGACATCATCGCCAAGATTGCGCGGATTCCGCCGCAGTCGGTCAATCAGGATGACCGCAGTAAACTACAAACCATCGACCGCGATTTGCGTAATGTGGTGTTCGGTCAGGATCCGGCGATTGATGCACTGGCGTCGGCGATCAAGATGGCGCGTGCCGGCCTCGGCAAGACCGATCGTCCGATCGGCTCCTTCCTTTTCTCCGGTCCGACCGGCGTCGGCAAGACCGAGGTTGCCAAGCAGTTGGCTTTCATCATGGGCATCGATCTGATTCGTTTCGACATGTCGGAATACATGGAGCGGCATGCCGTGAGCCGTTTGATCGGCGCCCCGCCTGGCTATGTCGGTTTCGATCAGGGCGGTTTGCTGACCGAAGCGGTGACCAAGAAGCCGCATGCGGTGTTGCTGCTTGATGAGATCGAAAAGGCGCATCCGGATATTTTCAATATCCTGTTGCAGGTGATGGACCACGGCGCATTAACCGACAACAACGGGCGCAAGGCTGACTTCCGTAACGTCATCATCATCATGACCACCAATGCTGGTGCAGAAAGCCTGCAGAAGCGGTCGATCGGCTTCACCGACAAAAAAGAAGCCGGCGACGAGATGGCAGATATCAAGTGGATGTTTACGCCAGAGTTCCGCAATCGTATCGATTCCATTATCAGTTTCCGTGCACTGGATGAAGAGGTGATTCTGCGCGTGGTTGATAAATTCCTGATGCAACTCGAAGAGCAGTTGCACGAGAAAAAAGTGGAGGCGGTCTTTACCGAAAAGTTGCGCAAGTTCTTGGCGCGCAAGGGCTTCGATCCGCTGATGGGCGCACGGCCGATGTCGCGTCTGATCCAGGACATGATCCGTAAGGCGCTGGCTGACGAGCTTTTGTTTGGTAAGCTGGTGAGTGGTGGGCGTGTGACGGTCGATCTTGACGACAAGGATCAGATCAGTCTCGATTTTGGTGAGGAAGATGCATCCTCGCCGTCGGCGCCGGAAGAGACGGTTGAAGTGGAGTAATCGCTGCTTTTGCTTGAGCCAGATAAAAAGCCTGAATCCACGAAAGTGATTCAGGCTTTTTTACATTTTTACGCTTTAACGCTTTAACGCTAGGTTCCAGCCCATTCTTTTGCTACCGCCACCTCACCGGTACGCAGGTAAGGGCGTTGGCACTAGCCGTGGCCTAAGGCAGAATGGTGCTGCCGCTGGCCTGCTTGGCCTCAATATCTGAGACGGTCTGCTCAATGGCCGCGATACGATAAGTTGTAGCAGGATGGATCGCCGTGTAACCGTTGAGCACGGTCGCTGGATATTGCGTGGCCAGGCGTTGCCAGAATGCCGCTGCATTGTCGACCTTATAGCCTGCGCGCGCCACCATGTACAGAGCCAGCTTGTCGGCTGCTGCATCGAGCTGCTGCGGATATGGCTTGACGCCAGCGGCACCGCTCAATTGGGCGCTATCCGGACGCAGACGCACCAGATTGTCGATCACCCCGGAGAGGGTTGCGGTGAGCCGTTGCCGGGCCGGATGGGTGAGCGTGTTGTGTGCCATTTCCTTGGCGATCACATAGGCCAGTTCATCGTCGCTACGGACGTATTTCATCATGCCGGCGCTGATCAGAACGCGTCGGCCATCGGCATAACTGATCACGTTGTCGGTGTTGCCCAGTTCGATGCCGAATGCACAGGCGCGAGTCAGCGGCACGGTCAGAGTCTGGTTGCTGCCGCTACGCGCGATCATGACCTTGATGTTGCTGCGGCTGTTGACTAGCGGGCCGAGCATCAGTGCGGTCTGGCGTTCAGCATCGGCACCGGTTGGAACTGGTTTGTCCTGGATGGCCAGCAGCAGGTCGCCGCGCTGCAAGCCGACTTTGGCTGCGCCGCTGCCAGCCAGCACGCCGGTCACTTGCAATTGGTCGGTGAGGCCGAGCGAGGCGGCGGCGTCGATGAATTCCGCAGTGTAGGAGAATTTCGTCTTGGCTGTGAAGCCGAGCAGGCTGCGTGCGTTGTTACGACACAGCACTGCGTTATTGACCAGCAGCGGGGCTACTACGTCGTATAACCTGTCTTGCAGCGCAACCAGGTTTTTCAGCTCGGCCTGTTGTGGCGTTACTACCGGTGCGGCTGGCTTGGGTGGCGCCGACGGCTTGTCTGTGCTGGCTGTATGAGTGGGGGCGGAAGTGGGTGCTTCCGGGGTGGCGCAGGCTGCCAGCAACAGCACTGGCAATGTCACTGCGGCATAACGCTTGACTTCCTGCCATCTCAGGCGACGTGTCAATCTCATTAATTTCTCCATCAATGTTTTCCGGTGCCGCCGAAGCCGCCTGCGCCGCGTTCGCTGCTCTCGAAATCTTGTACGACATTAAAACGAACCCGCGCGACTGGTACGATAATCAGTTGTACCAGACGCTCCATCGGGTTAAGGGTGAATTCGGTTTGGCCGCGATTCCAGGTCGATACCATCAGCTGGCCTTGGTAATCAGAGTCGATCAGGCCCACCAGGTTCCCCAGCACGATGCCATGTTTGTGGCCCAGCCCGCTGCGCGGCAAGATCATGGCGGCGTACGCGGGGTCGCCGATGTGAATCGCTAGACCGGTTGGAATCAGGTGTGTTTCACCGGGTTTGATCGTCACAGGGGCATCCAGACAAGCGCGCAGGTCGAGTCCGGCGCTGCCTTCGGTGGCGTAGGCTGGTAATTGATCTTGCATGCGTGGGTCGAGGATTTTGACGTCGATGATATTCATTGAATTTTGTAACAATCTGTATAAATTAAATAATTAGGGTGTGCGGGGCAAATGAAGCGCTGACAAGCGTGGGCTTGTCAGCAGTTCTTACCACCAGCTCTGATTTTTGATATCGCTTGCCGAGGCTCAGGCCGACCGTGAACTAACCAGTAAGACGTGCGGCGATGGCCGCGATCAACTGCCGCGCCAGTTGCTGTTTACCGGCTCGCGGCAGATGGGTGTGGCCGTTTGCGTCAAACAACACCAATTGGTTATCATCCTTGCCAAACGTATCGTGGCCGATATTGCCGACCAACAGCGGTACTTTTTTTCTGGCGCGTTTGGCCTCGCCATATTGCAGCAGATTTTCCGATTCGACAGCAAAACCGACACAGTACGGCGGTTTTGGCAGCGCCGCAACTGTTGCCAGAATATCGGGGTTTTGTTCAAATACCAATGCCGGTGCGCTGCCGTTGGCATTCTTCTCCAGTTTCTGCGGGCTGGCATTGGCGACGCGCCAGTCGGCAACCGCAGCCACAGCGACGAATATATCGATAGCGCCAGCGCTGTCGGCGCTTTGGCTTGTGAGCTGGTGCATGACGATATCGTGCATCTGTTGTGCGGTTTGCACACTGATGCGGCGCACACCATATGGCGTGGCAAGTGCGGTCGGTCCCGACACCAGCGTCACTTCGGCGCCGGCTTCGCAGGCAGCGCGTGCAAGCGCGTAGCCCATTTTTCCTGATGATAGATTAGTGATGCCGCGCACCGGATCGATCGGCTCGAAAGTCGGGCCGGCGGTCAGCAGCAGGCGTCTACCTTGGAGCAGTTTGGGCTGGAACCAGGCAATTATTTCTGCCAACAATTGATCGGCTTCCAGCATACGGCCCATGCCGACTTCGCCGCAGGCCTGTTCGCCGGCACCGGGGCCGAGCAACCGGATGCCATCCTCTAGCAATTGCTTGGCGTTGCGTTGGGTTGCTGGGTTTTGCCACATTTCCACGTTCATCGCTGGTGCGATCAACAGTGGCAGCGTGGCTGGTCGTGCTACGCATAGCGTTGATAACAAGTCGTCGCAGGCGCCATGCGCCAGCTTCGACATGAAGTCGGTCGAGCAGGGGGCGATCACGATGGCGTCGGCGTCGCGGCTCAGGTCGATGTGCGGCATGTTGTTGCCGATACGCGCATCCCATTGATCGGTGAACACCGGCTTGCCTGATAAGCCTTGCATGGTTACCGCTGTAATGAAATGGGTAGCCGCAGTGGTCATCACTACCTGCACAGACGCGCCCGCCTTGATCAATGCGCGAGTAAGTTCCGCCGCCTTGTAGCAGGCAATGCCGCCGGTCAGTCCCAGTACGATTCTTTTATCCGCGAGATCCATGTTTACTCCTGGAGGGGGAAGGGCGCTTGCTTGGTTTTTTAACGCAATGTCCAATGCAAGTTAACAGCAAGAACGCATAGATTTCTCAACTGCCGTCATTCCTGCGAAAGCGGGAATGACGGCAGTTGATGCGTTGTGAAAAATTGGCTTTGGTGGCTATATTTACTTATTGACGCGCCGAAGCTCATCAATAATGAACAATACCGCACCGACGCAGATTGCGCTGTCGGCGACATTGAATGCCGGCCAGTGCCAGTTACCTAAATAGAAATCGAGAAAATCGATAACGTGGCCATAGGCGATACGATCGACCACGTTGCCGATGGCGCCGCCCAGAATCAGCGCCAGTGCAGCGCAGAACATGCGTTGCCCGGCGTGTCGCTTCAGTAAGAAGATGATGAACAGCGCAGCGCCGATGCCGATGGCGGTGAACAGATGACGTTGCCAGCCTGATTCTGTCGACAGGAAGCTAAATGCAGCGCCCTTGTTGTAGACCAGTACCAGATTGAAGAAGGATGTCACCGGATGCCATTCGCCGTAGCTGAACAGGCGGACAATCGTGATTTTGGTCAATTGGTCTAACAGCAATACCAGCGCGGCAATGCCGAGCCACGGCGCCAGGCCGTATTTGGAGGAGGAGGCTGCGGCGGAAGAGCGTTTTTTAGTGGCCATGTTTGGATCGTATCGGTTGTCAGCTCAGAATGAATCGGTGCATCAATGTACGAGAAGCGAACGCGGCATGGATTTAGTCTGTAGACGATTTCAGGTCGCGTTCGGTGATTGCAGTTGCCGGTGCAGTTGTTTGCTTACGCAAAGTGGCGATGCTCGCCGCTGCCGAACAGATTGGCGACGCAGCGTCCGCACAGCCCTGGATGTTCAGGGTGGCTGCCGACATCGGCACGATAGTGCCAGCAGCGCTCGCACTTCTGCTGGGCCGACGGGGTTACCAGAATCGCCTCTTCGGTTTCGGTTGCCACTTCCGTGACGATGGCGCTGGAAGTGATCAGGACGAATTTCAGATCGTCGCCGAGACTGCTTAGCAGCGCGTATTTAGCAGCGCTGGCCTTGATTTCCACTTCCGCCTGCAGCGACGAACCAATGCCGCCACCGACACGTACCTCCTCCAGTTGCTTGGTGACGTCGGCACGCACCGCGCGTATTGCATTGAATTTGGCGACCAGAGCGGCAGCATCATCGATTTCCGGCAGCGCGTAGTAGGTTTGCGTGAAAATGGTTTCATCGCTGGCCGCGTACGCTTCTGGGCTGGCAAAGAACGACCAGGCTTCTTCCGCGGTGAACGACAAAGTCGGTGCCATTACGCGCAGCAGCGCCTGGGTGCTATGCCAGATCGCAGTTTGCGCAGAACGCCGGGCCGGCGACGTGACACCGCTGGTGTAGAGGCGATCCTTGAGGATGTCGAGATAGAAGCCGCCCAGATCTTCCGAGCAGTACATCTGCAGTTTCGAGATTACCGGATGGAATTCATAGGTCTGGTAGTGCTGCAGAATGTCGGCTTGCAGCTGCGTCATGCTGGCGATTGCGTAGCGGTCGATTTCCAGCAGGTCGGCGATTGGCACCGCGTCTTTCAGCGGATCGAAATCGGATGTGTTGGCCAGCAGGAAGCGCAGCGTGTTGCGGATGCGCCGATACGACTCGGTGACACGTTTGAGGATCTCTTCGGAGATCGTGATTTCGCCCGAGTAATCGCTGGAAGCAACCCACAGGCGCAGGATTTCGGCACCCAGCGTGTCTGCTACCTTTTGCGGTTCGACGCCGTTCTTCAACGATTTCGACATCTTGCGGCCTTCGCCGTCAACGACGAAGCCGTGCGTCAGCAGTGCATCGTAAGGGGCGCGCCCGTTGAGCATGGAGGAAGTCAGCAGCGACGAGTGGAACCAGCCGCGATGTTGGTCGGAACCTTCCAGATAGAGGTCAGCCGGGAATTGCGACTGCGCCGCGTGCGAACCGCGTAATACGGTCTGGTGCGTGCTGCCGGAATCGAACCAGACGTCCAGTGTGTCTTGGTTCTTGATGTAGTCGTCGGCATCGTCGCCCAGCAATTCGCGCGGATCGAGTGACTGCCAGGCTTCGATGCCATGTTGTTCAATGCGTTTGGCGATCTGCTCCAGCAGCTCTGGCGTACGCGGGTGCAACTGGCCGCTTTCCTTGTGCACGAAGAATGCCATCGGCACGCCCCATTGGCGTTGCCGCGACAGCGTCCAGTCGGGGCGGTTGGCGATCATGCCGTGCAGGCGTGCTTTGCCCCAGGCAGGGAAGAATGCGGTGGCTTCGATCGCTTGCAGTGCGGTGCTGCGCAGGCTCGGATGGCCGTCTTGCGGCAGATTGTCCATGCTGGCGAACCACTGTGAGGTGGCGCGATAGATGATCGGTGTCTTGTGGCGCCAGCAATGCATGTAGCTGTGCTCAAACATGACCAGCTTGAACAGCGCGCCGACTTCTTTCAGCTTGCTGCAGATCGGCTTCGAGGCTTCCCAGATGGTCATGCCGGCAAAGAACGGCAGCCACGAGGCAAATTTGCCGTCTGCCATGACCGGGCTGATGATGTCGTCGTCCTTGATGCCATGCGCCTTGCACGAGATAAAGTCTTCGATACCGTAGGCTGGGGCCGAATGGACGATACCGGTGCCGCTGTCGGTGGTGACGTAGTCGCCGAGATAGATTGGCGACAGGCGGTCGTAGCCTGGGTCCGTAGCGGCCAGAGGGTGTTTGAAATTGATCAGCGACAGCGCCTCGCCCTTGCAGGTGGCGATGATCTTGCCTTCCAGGCCGAAGCGTTGCAGGCTGCTCTCAGTCAGATCCTGCGCCAGGATCAGCAGTACAGGCGCACCGTTGCGTTCGCTCTGGATCAGGGCATAGTTGACTTCTGGATTGACGTTGAGCGCCTGGTTGGACGGGATAGTCCAAGGCGTAGTGGTCCAGATCACGATGTAGCCTTGCCCGGTCGGTAGCGATGCCAGGCCGAATGCTGCGGCGATTTTTGCCGGTTCAGCGAACGGAAAACCAACATCGATCGACGGATCGCGCTTGTCCTGGTATTCGACTTCCGCTTCGGCCAGCGCCGAACCGCAATCGAAGCACCAGTTGACCGGCTTCAGACCGCGATATACATAGCCCTTTTCCAGGATCGTGCCAAGCGCGCGCAACTCGTCTGCTTCGTTGCTGAAGGCCATGGTCTTGTATGGATTGTCCCACTCGCCGAGTATGCCCAGGCGGATGAAATCCTTGCGCTGCAGATCGATTTGCTGGTCGGCGTAGGCGCGCGCCTTGGCCTGTACTTCGGCCACCGGCAGGTTCTTGCCGTACTTTTTCTCGATCTGGATTTCGATCGGCATACCGTGACAATCCCAGCCCGGCACGTAAGGCGCATCGAAGCCGGCCATGTTGCGAGCCTTGACGATCATGTCCTTGAGAATTTTGTTGACGGCATGTCCTAGATGGATCTCCCCGTTGGCATAAGGCGGGCCGTCATGCAGGATGAATTTCGGACGGCCTTTGGAGGCCTTGCGGATCCGCTCGTAGACTTTCTTTTCTTGCCATTGCTTGATCCATTGGGGTTCACGCTTGGCGAGGTCGCCGCGCATCGGAAATGCGGTTTCGGTCATGTTGACCGGGTATTTGCTCTGCGCTTTGCCTTGCGGCTTGGCGGCTTTATTGTTTTCTGGTTTGCTTGGCTGATCGGACATAATTTTCTTCAATGGAATTCAGTGGAGCCTGCCCGTCGGCGGGCAGAGCGGAAGGAGGGATTGCCGACAAGGGTCAAATTCGATCTGTGGCCGCAGTCGGCGCACGCGTCGCGGGATTCATCGACTCGCCTGCCTGTTGGCGGAAATACGCCCGCGCATCGTCGACGTCACGGCTGATTGCCGCAGTCAGTGTCGGCAGGTCGACATATTTCTCCTCGTCGCGCAGCTTTTGCAAGAATTCAACTTGTATGAGCTTGCCGTAACAGTCGCCGTTGAAATCGAGCACATAACTTTCCAGCAATACCCGGCCGCTGTCATCGACAGTTGGACGGATACCGATGCTGGCCACAGCAGGTAACGGTTGCTCAGCCAATCCATGGACATTGACCACGAAAATCCCCGACAGCGCCGGCAGCTTGTGATTAACGCGTAGGTTGAGCGTTGGGAAACCGATAGTGCGGCCGAGTTTCTTGCCATGAACCACGTGTCCGGAAATCGCGTAGGGGTGACCAAGCAGGGCGCGCGCATGCTGGAAGTCGCCAGCCGCCAGCGCCGTGCGCACGGCAGACGACGAGACGCGGGCGCCTTGGTTCATGACTGTCGGCAAGGTTTCGACGTGGAAGCCATATGTTTTGCCGGCTTCGACCAAGGTTGTGATATTGCCCGCGCGGCGCGCGCCGAAGCAAAAATCCTCGCCGACCATCAGCCATTTGACATGCAAGCCTTCGACCAGCACCTTTTCGATGAAGTCTTGCGGCGACATGGCGGCAAAGCTGGTATTGAAGTGTTCGACGATGACGCGGTCGATACTGGCATGCGACAGCGATTCAAGCTTGTCGCGTAGGTTGGCTACGAGGGTCGGCATATTTTCCGGCTGTCCGGCGCGGCGCGCAAAAAATTCACGCGGGTGCGGCTCAAACGTCATCACGGCTGCGTCGAGGCCGAGTTCCGTGGCTGCCTTGCGGACGTGCGCAAGCAACACCTGATGACCACGGTGCACGCCGTCGAAATTGCCGATAGTGAGCGCGCACGGGGCGCGCGATTCGGCGTTGGGAAGTCCGCGAAATACTTTCATAGAAGTAGCCGAAATATTTGTCGCAAAAACCGTGGATTATAAATGCTTTCGGCGTTTAACCCCCCCCGCGAAGAAGTCGATTGGCAGGGGTTTGCGTACCTTAAAGTTGCGAAAAGCATCATTTTTCAGTAGATGGATACGGTCACTGCCGTTGCGACCTTATTGTATTTTAGATATGGGCGAGTACAGTCTCGGCAATCCGATTCTGCCAAAAAAAATCGCCCCTGGGGGCGATTGCCGGCGTCTGGCAATGTGTCAGCTTGCCAGGCGTTCGGTCGTTTCAAGCCTTTTTGTCGCCACCCAGCAGACCGCCCAACAAGCCTGCCAGATCGCCGATGCCGCCAGCCGGTTCTGTAACCTGGCCGTTCGGCGTCAGTTTGTCTACCAGACCTGGCAGAATTTCCGACAGGTGGCTGGCGGCTTCGTTCGGGGAAATGCCGGCCGCCTGGGCCAGTTCTTGCAAATGGCCGCCGCCCAGCACCTGTTGCACCTGATCCGGCGAAATCGCCTGGTTCTGACCGTTTCCGATCCACGACTGCACGACCGAGCCCAGGCCTGCACCTTCGAATGCGCTGAGGAGGCCGCCTGTGCCCGCTGCCTGGCCGGCAGCCGCGTCCGCGCCACCGCCTTGCAGGGCCTTCAGCAGGATCGGCAATGCAGCCGCGATCAACAGACTTTTCGGATCATTTGATTGTTGTTGACTGCCACCGCCAATTGCGCCAAGTATTGAATCTAATAGTCCCATAATATTCTCCAGAGTAATAATGCGATAAGTCGTCAAGGCAGAGTCTACGTCGTTGAAAAATACACAGCAGTTCAGGAAATCGATACTACAGCGCGGCAAGGGCTTTGAATAGTTGCAAAAGTGAAAACAATTGTGTCTTGGCTATCGTTGACTATCTCTTTCGCTACCCTTGGCGAACGTTACTAGTTTAGTCACACTTTAAATAATTGCTTAGAGCAAATTATAAAAACCATAGAAATAAACCGGTGCCTTGCAGCTAGTTCGTCTACATTTCGCCCCAGATGGCGTTGATGGCCGCTAGCGCAGCCAGTCCGGCGGTTTCCGTGCGCAGGATACGCGGTCCCATTGACAGCATCAGCGCACCCTGCGCGCAGGCCGCATCTTCTTCTGCGTCTGTGAATCCGCCTTCCGGGCCGATCAGCAACGCCAGCGCCTGCGGCGGATGATGGCGAGCCCAGTCCGACAGTGACTGCTCACCGCGCGGCGATAGCAGGATGCGCTTGTGCAGATCTTGCTGCCGTACCCAGTCGTTAAAAGGCGTCAGCGCTGCCAGATGTGGCATGCGGTTGCGGCCGCTCTGCTCGGCGGCGGCGACGATCACGGCTTGCCAATGGTTCTGCTTCTTTTCGGCCCGCTCGCTGCTCAGACGCACCACGCAACGCTGTGCGGCCAGCGGCTGGATGGCCGCCGCGCCGAGTTCGACTGCCTTCTCGATGATCCAGTCCAGTTTGGAAGATTCCGGCAGCGCCTGCGCCAGCGTGATCGCGTAAGGCAGTTCGACCTCGCGCGGCGAGAAAGTCTTGACCTCGGCGCTGACCCGTTTTTTTTCGATGCCGCTGATGGTAGCGGTATATTCGCCGCCCTCGCCGTTGAACAGAGTGATCGGCGTGCCGGCAGGCAGGCGCAGGACTTGTACATGGTGTGCAACCTGGTCCGGCAACGCCAGTTGCTGGCCGATTTCGAGAGCGGTTGGGACGTAGAAGCGAGGCATGACTTGAATATGTTCCTTGAATTCTTAGATTATCCGGTGGTAATCGGGATGATTATTGCCTGCTGGTTTGCCTGCTGGTTAATCAGTCATCCAGGCAGAAGTCATGCGGGCGGCGCTCAACAATGACTGTACCAAGAAAGAGACCTGATGCAATCTTGTTGTCATGGATGTCGGCAACCAGCGCCGGCAGCAACAAGCGGACCATCCCGAAGCCAAACAACCGCACTGCCAGCGCTACCACGGCCGATGCCAGCATATCCGGCAGATTGACGCTGCTGGCGATAAGCCCTGCATGGAGAAATGGATTAGTTGCAGGCCAGGTCGGCCTATTTGATACGGAAATTATGAGAGTGTCAATTGCATTTTCATTTGCTGTCTATATTCCATCCCATCCCATCCTGCCTCGTTCCGTTTTATTCAGTTCTATTGCGTTCTTCCGTGGCGCTGCCGAATTTTACTGTTCCGTAGCGCATAAGATGTGTGGTTTTGAACCGGGGAGCGGCGCATTTTGGTAAAATATCTGCCTTTGTGGCTGTTCTGATAACCGGTGCCGACACTGTCAGGCACGGTTCAGGATTCGCCGCCTACCAATTCACAACCATTGCCTACCCGCCCACACCATGACTTCCACACTCCCGACCACCAAGATGGCCAATGCGATTCGCGCACTGGCGATGGATGCAGTACAAAAAGTCAATTCCGGCCATCCCGGCATGCCGATGGGTATGGCAGAAATCGCGGTTGCCCTGTGGGCCAAGCATTACCGTCACAATCCGTCTAATCCGCACTGGTTCAACCGCGATCGTTTCGTTTTGTCGAACGGTCATGGTTCGATGCTGCAATACGCGTTGCTGCACCTGACCGGCTACGATCTGTCGATGGACGAAATCCGCAACTTCCGTCAAATGCATTCGAAGACCCCGGGCCATCCGGAAGTCGATATCACCCCAGGGATCGAAACCACTACCGGCCCGCTGGGGCAGGGCGTGACCAATGTGGTCGGTATGGCACTGGCAGAACGCCTGTTGGCGGCGGAATTCAATCGCCCCAATTTCCCGATCGTCGATCATTGCACCTATACTTTCGTCGGCGACGGCTGCCTGATGGAAGGTATTTCCCATGAAGCCTGTTCGCTGGCCGGCACATTGCGTCTGTCGAAACTGATCGCGTTGTACGATGATAACGGTATCTCGATTGACGGCCACGTTGAAGGCTGGTTCAAGGACGATACCCCGAAACGCTTCGAAGCCTATGGCTGGAACGTGATCCGCGCCGTCGACGGTCACAACGTTGAAGCCGTCAGCGCCGCTATCCACCAAGCCAAGCTGTCCGACAAGCCGACCCTGATCTGCTGCAAGACCGTGATCGGCAAGGGTTCGCCAAATCTGGCCGGCACCGACAAGGTGCACGGCGCGGCATTGGGCGATAAGGAAATCGCCGCCGTGCGCGACGCGCTGGGCTGGTCGTACGCGCCATTTGAAATCCCGGCCGATGTATATGAAGCATGGGATGCCAAGGCACAGGGCAAGCATTTCGAAGGCGACTGGAACGCGCTGTTCGCCGCCTACGCGGCCCAATTTCCGCAGCAAGCCAGCGAATTCACGCGCCGCATGAAGGGCGAGCTGCCAGGTAATTTCGAGCAGACCGTGAGCGCCTACATCGCTACCTGCGTCGAGAAGAAAGAAACCATCGCCACTCGCAAGGCCAGCCAGAACACCATCCAGGCCCTGGCGCCGGTGCTGCCGGAATTCCTCGGCGGTTCGGCCGACCTGACCGGCTCTAATCTGACTAACTGGAAGGAGTGCGTTGCCGTGCGCGCTGACCAGCCGGGTAATCACATCAATTATGGCGTACGCGAATTCGGCATGAGCGCAATGATGAACGGTATCGCCCTGCATGGCGGCTACATTCCGTTCGGCGCGACTTTCCTGACTTTCTCCGATTACAGCCGCAATGCACTGCGGATGGCGGCGCTGATGAAGATCCGCTCGATATTTGTGTTCACGCATGACTCTATCGGCCTTGGCGAAGATGGCCCGACCCACCAATCGGTGGAGCACGTATCGAGCCTGCGCCTGATCCCGCAACTGGACAACTGGCGTCCATGCGACACCGTCGAATCGGCAGTGGCATGGCAGCAGGCTGTGTTGCGCAAGAACGGTCCGAGCACCTTGATTTTCTCGCGTCAGAATTTGCAATACCAGGAACGCGATGCAGCGCAGATCGCCAACATCCAGCGCGGTGCTTACATCCTCAAGGATGCGCCGGACGCCAAGGCGATCCTGATCGCCACCGGTTCCGAAGTGGAACTGGCGATGCAATCGGCCGCGGCCCTGGAAAAAGAAGGCATTGCGGTACGCGTAGTGTCGATGCCTTGCGCCGACGTTTTTGATCGCCAGGAAGCGTCCTACAAGGCCAGCGTGCTGCAGCACGGCTTGCCGCGTGTGGCGATCGAAGCCGGCGTGACGGCGTTCTGGCACAAGTATGTAGGCCTGGAAGGTGCCGTGGTCGGTATCGATACCTTTGGCGAATCGGCTCCGGCCGGTGTGCTGTTCAAGCATTTCGGTTTCACTGTTGAAAACGTCGTGGCCAAAACTAAATTGGTACTGGCATGAATTTAAGAGCAGCCCGGGCTATCGGCAAGATGGACATCACCAACATCGTTGGCGATGTCGTCATTCGCCGCGCTACCGTTGCCGATGCGGGAGTGATCGCGGCGGTGCGCATCGACAGCTGGCGCGCCACATGTCGCGGCATCATTCCAGATGACTATCTGGATGGCATGAAGATCGAAGACAGCACCGCCATCTGGAGCCGCATCCTGGGCGCGACCTCGAATGCGGCGAACGTGTTCGTGGCCGAAGTCGACGGCGAGGTGTTAGGTTTTGCCGCTGGCATGACGCTCAAGGAAGCCAAGCTAGGCTTCGACTCCGAGCTGACCGCCATTTATCTCGAGCCGTCGGTACAGCGTGCCGGCATCGGTCGCAAGTTGGTGGCGCATGTGGCGGCAGCGTTGGCCGCCGCCGGCGCCAACAACATGCTGGTCTGGGTGTTGGCGGATAATCGCCCGGCGCGACAGTTTTACGAGATGCTGGGGGCAGAGCTGCTGGCCGAGCAGCCGTTCAACTGGGATGGTCTGGATTTGCAGGAAGCCGGTTATGGCTGGCGTACTATCAGAGTGAGTTGAAGCTGAGTAAAGTTGGAATATCGAACTGATGTTAAAACGATCCTGATTCCGGCAAAGGCGGGAAGCCATCTTGAATTCAAAATCGGTCCTTGCATGCGCGGCGACGATGTGTGACGTATCGATCCAGATACATAGATTCAGATGCATAGATTCAGATGCATAGATTTAACCGGTTGATGTAGTTGTAACAAATTTATTGTTAATACCTTAGGAGAAAACCATGACTATTCGCGTCGCCATCAATGGCTATGGCCGCATCGGCCGCAACATCCTTCGCGCCCATTACGAAGGCGGCAAAAAGCATGATATCGAGATCGTTGCCATCAACGACCTTGGCGATCCAAAAACCAACGCTCACCTGACACAGTACGATACTGCCCACGGCAAGTTCCCTGGCACCGTGACAGTTGACGGCGATTCGATCGTGGTCAATGGCGACCGTATCAAGGTATTGGCACAGCGCAATCCGGCCGAACTGCCATGGGGCGAATTGGGCGTTGACGTCGTGCTGGAATGCACCGGCTTCTTCACCACCAAGGAAAAAGCCAGCGCTCACATCAAGGGCGGCGCTAAGAAAGTCATTATTTCGGCACCGGGTGGCAAGGATGTTGATGCCACTGTCGTGTTCGGAGTTAACCACGGCGTGCTCAAGTCCAGCGACACCGTGATCTCCAATGCCTCCTGCACCACCAACTGCCTGGCGCCTCTGGTCAAGCCGTTGAACGACAAGATCGGCGTGTTGAACGGTTTGATGACGACCGTGCACTCCTACACCAATGACCAGGTACTGACTGACGTCTACCATGAAGACCTGCGCCGTGCCCGGTCCGCCACGATGAGCATGATTCCAGCCAAGACCGGCGCCGCTGCTGCTGTTGGCCTGGTGCTGCCGGAACTGAACGGCAAGCTGGATGGCTTCGCAATTCGCGTACCGACCATCAACGTGTCGCTGGTCGACCTGTCCTTCGTGGCTGCACGCGATACGACCGTCGAAGAAGTCAATGCCATCATGAAAGAAGCGTCGGAATCCGGCGCGCTGAAGGGCATTCTGACTTACAACGTCGAGCCGTTGGTATCGGTCGATTTTAACCACAACCCGGCGTCCTCGAACTTCGACTCGACGCTGACCAAGGTTTCGGGTCGCCTGGTTAAGGTGTCGAGCTGGTACGATAACGAGTGGGGTTTCTCGAACCGTATGCTCGATACCACGATTGCGCTGATGACAGCCAAGTAAGGCGAGCTTGCATAGCCAAAACGCCCCGCTTTTGTCGGGGCGTTTTTTGTGCGGAGGACACTTGCCGCCCACCCTGCGCGGTTGAGTTATCGTTGGCATATTTCAAATAAATTAAATTATTAATTTAACTTGTTGCGGGTGGCGATATGACGGTCAACGCAGATAGCAACGGCGATTTCGACACCATAGCGCGTTCGACCGTGCCGTCCGAATTGGCCGTCATGAAAGCGCTCCTGGAGTCTGAGCGGATACCGGCGTTCATCGTCGACGGCGGTATTTATCAGTTGTATTTTCTGATCGCGGTGGTAACTGGCGGTGCGCGGTTGCAGGTGGCCTCTGAATATGCCGCTGCTGCGCGGCGCATTCTGGCTGATTTCGCGGCTGGCCAGTTGATGATCGAGGAAGATGACAGCGCCGCCGAAGCCGAGGAACAAAAAAACATCGTACCCGCAGATAAGCCCAAGGGCCGCGCACTTGGCGCAGCCCTGCTGTTTTTCCTGGGTGGAGGTTAGCTAAAGATGCCGGCCCATAACTGTTTCACTACGGCGATTTCGGGGGCGATGCGGGGCGATGCGACGCGTGCCCGTTCTTCACCTTGCAAACGGATCTGGTGCTGCAACTTGCGGAAAGTCCGATAGGCATCGGCGACCTGAAGCGACAGCGCGGCATCGATCAGATCCAATTCCCCGCACAATTTCAACAAGGCGATATTGCCAATGTCGGCGGTCAGTTGCGGGTACGCTGCGGCGTGGCGCAGGATCAGGAACTGCACCATGAACTCGATATCGATCATGCCGCCGGCGTCATGCTTGAGATCGAAGCGGTCGCTGCGGTTGGGATGGGCATCGCGCATCTTTTGCCGCATTTCTTGCACTTCCCGCTGTAGCGCGACGGTATCGCGTTCTTGGCGCAGTACTTGCTCACGCAAGGTTTCAAAACGCTCGCCGATGGCGGCATCACCGGCGCAGAAGCGGGCTCGGGTCAAGGCCTGATGTTCCCACAGCCATGCCGATTCGCGTTGATATTTCTCGAACTTGGCAAACGACGACACCAGCAAGCCGCTGGCGCCGTCCGGACGCAGGGCGATGTCGATATCGAACAGGATCCCAGCTGGCGTGTGGCTGGTCATCCAGGTGATGAAACGTTGCGCCAGCTTGGCATACAGTGCCGGACCATCCTGGTCCTCGTCGTCGTACAGGAATACCACGTCCAGATCGGACACATAGCCGAGTTCTTTGCCGCCGAGCTTGCCGTAGGCGATAACGGTGAAGCGCGGCGTGTCGCGGCGGCGCCCCGGCATCATGTCCCAGATCGCCTGCACCGTGGCGGCGACCAGAATGTCGCCCAGGATCGACAGGTGATCGGCCAGGGCCTCCACGCTCAGCATACCTTCCAGGTCTTGCGCCAGCAGCCGGAACTGTTGAGCATGATGCATTTCACGCAGCAGGTCCATCTGTCTTTCGGTATCGCCCGGAGCGCTCTCTAACTGACGGCGGCATTCCAGCGCGAATTCCGGCCAGTCGGGGGCGGCGTTCAAGCTACGCGGATCGAGAAGTTCGTCCAGCAGAATCGGATGTTGGGTCAGGTATTGGGCGGCCCAGCCGCTGGCGCTGATCATGCGGATCACCCGGTGCAGGGTGGCTGGATATTCGGTCAGTAGCGCCAGATAAGCGGCACGGCGGGCGATCGCCTCGAGCAAATCCAGCAAGCGGCTCAGGGTTGGCAGATGCCTTTCTGGCTCTGGAATCGCGGCGATGACCGGCAGCGCAGCATTGACCAGCGCCAGCAGCCGGCTGCGGCTGGCCAGCGGCAGGTTTTGGACACGAGTTGATTGCCAGGTAGTCGATAGCCGCTGGGCAGCAGCCGAGGCGTCGGAAAAACCGCAATGGGTGAGCACGATGGCAATCGTTTCGCGATTGTCGGTGTCGCTCAATGTATGCAGCACATTGTCTTCTTCGTTCCAGTCCTGCTGGCCATGCTGGCCGATGCGGCCGCTGAGCTTGTCTTTGAATATGTCATCGAACTGGGCATCGACCAGCGTCCGATGCTGATCCAGTACTTGCATCAGCGAAGGCACGTCGGCAAACCCCATGGTCTGCGCGATGATCAGACAATCGGCCGGATTGGTCGGGAAGGTATGGGTTTGCGCATCGTCCAGATATTGCAGCCGGTGCTCCAGGTTACGCAGGAAATCATAGGCCAGCAGCAACTTGTCTACCACCTCGGCGTCGAGCAGGTTCTTGCAAGCCAGCGTGCGCAAGGTGGCGCGGGTAGAACGATCGCGCAGATCGGTATCGCGGCCGCCGCGTATCAACTGGAACACTTGTGCCAGAAATTCGATCTCGCGGATGCCGCCGCGTCCTAACTTGACGTTGTTGCTGCGCTCTGGATGCAGCGCCTCCAGCCGCTTCACTTCGTTACGGATCTGTGCGTGCATCGAACGCATCGCGTCGATCGAGCCGAAATCCAGGTAACGGCGAAATACGAATGGGCGGCTGATGCTCTCCAGCGCGGCGATGTCCTCGGCACGGCCGGTCAGCGCACGTGCCTTGCACCAGGCGTAACGTTCCCATTCGCGGCCCTGCGTCACCAGATAGGTTTCGACCATGTTGAAATTGGCCACCAACGGCCCCGACGCACCGTTTGGCCGCAGCGCCATGTCGACCCGGAAAGTAAAGCCGTCTTCAGTGATCTCAGACAGTGCGCCGATCAGTTTCTTGCCTAGCCGGGTGAAGAATTCCTGATTGGATAATGAACGCTGGTCAGCGCTTGTGGTGCGCGTGTCGCCATCTTCCGGATAGGCGAAGATGAGGTCGATATCAGACGACACGTTGAGTTCGCAGCCGCCCAGTTTGCCCATGCCCAGCACGATTAACTCTTGCGGCCGGCCCGATTCTTCGCCATAAGGCGTGCCATGCAGCGCCACCAGATCGGCGGTCAGCGCTGTCAGATGGGTCTGCACCGCGGATTCGGCAAACGACGTGATGGCGCTGACGACTTCTTCGAGGTCGGCGCGCCCTTGCAAATCGCGCTCGATCAGCGTGCACACCAGCAGGTTACGCAGCCTGCGCATGGCGCGCGGTAACGGCATGCCGGATTCTGTTTCATTTTGTAACAGACGGCTGAACTGCGTTGGCCCGAAGGTGAATCTTGTCGGAGGAGCGGCCAGTTCGGCAACCAAGGCGGCGCGACCAGCTTCGGCATTTATCCAACGTTGGTAGAAACGCGAGGCGGTGGTGGTGATGATGAGGGATGGGGTCACGGATTTGGCGATGAAATGAGGAAAATTGGCGGGAAATACCGGCGCGGCTAGCGCTTATCAGTTTTTTAGCTACGAGTATGTCGATCCATGCGAACATATGGGCTGGTGGCTTGTCGAAACGCAGAGCTTTGCCGATTTGGCAAATATTCTGGAGTACGAAAGCTTGCCACCCTGAAATCGATCAGATGCAGCCGATTTATTCTACCTTGAGTTGCTATCCGTAGTCAGTTGGGGGGGTAGGGTAATTCGCCGCGAAGTTTGCCGGGCGACTCTTAAATTCTGCTGCAACACTCTGCTTCAACACTGTGCTTCACAATGATTAATTTTACCGAATCTGATTGATGTTGGAAGAACAACCCAAATCTCTGCCGCCGACTACGCGACTTGCCTTGTGCTGGCGCGCCTGGATTGTCACCTGCAACCACATCAATCTGGCCACGCATCATCTTGTCGGCGCGCTGCTGACACTGTTGCTGGTCGGATATTTCCTGTTCTGCGGCTTGTTCCTTAGTCTGCGCTACGTAGTGCTGCCGCATGTCGGCAATTACAAGGCGGAGGTCGAGCAGATGGCGAGCGAGGCGCTTGGCAATCCGATTTCTATCGGCGCCATCAATGCCTCCTGGCACGGTCTGCAGCCCCACCTCAC
The DNA here is from genome assembly GCF_044339385.1 of Collimonas sp. NCBI lineage: Bacteria > Pseudomonadati > Pseudomonadota > Betaproteobacteria > Burkholderiales > Oxalobacteraceae > Collimonas > Collimonas sp. The sequence continues at coordinate 21,240 of NZ_JBIIVN010000007.1, forward strand.
ATTGGCCAATGTCGTCATTCATAACAAGGATGGCCAGACGGCATTAACCTTGCCGCAGGTAGCCGCCACCGTGTCATGGCGATCACTGCTAGTGGGCGGCATCAGATTGGCTTCGCTGGAAATCGACAAGCCCGATCTACAGATTCAGCGCGATGCACAGGGTAACTTGTTCATTGCCGGTATCCTGATCAATGCCAAAGAACAAAATGATCGCTCCGGCTCCGAATGGCTGCTGGCGCAGCACCGGATTGTCATTCGCGACGGCCGCCTGCATTGGCAAGACGATCTGCGCAAGGCGCCCGAACTGACGTTGACCAATATTGATCTGGTGCTGCAGAACCGCTGGCGCCGTCATCAATTGTCGCTGCGAGCAACACCGCCGGCAGCATTTTCCGGGCCGGTGGATATGCGGGCCAATTTCGTCCATCCGCCGTTCGCCCGCAAGCTATCAGACGTCAGCCGCTGGCGGGGAACGTTGTACGCCGATCTGCATGATGCCGATCTGAGCGCGTGGAAAGATTATATCGATTACCCGTTGGAGCTGAGCAAAGGCAAGGGCGCGGTGCGGGCCTGGCTAGATCTCGATCAGTCGCGGGTGCGCGATTTTACCGCCGATCTGCAATTGAGCGACCTGTCGATGCGCTTGCGCAGCGATTTGCAGCCGTTGGCGCTGGAGCATGTCAGCGGCCGCATTTCCGCGCATGAGGACTTAGGGCAGATGCCGGCTGACGGCAAGCCGACCTTCGGCGCCAACGGCCATGCGCTGATGCTGACCGATTTTGCGCTGAAAACCGCCGATGGTCTGAGCTTGCCGCGCACCACCATCAGTGAGTCGTATTCGCCGCGCAGAGGCACGCAACCGGAAAAATACAGCCTGCAAGCCAAGCAGCTTGATCTGCAGGCCATGGCCAGCTTTGTCCAGCGGCTGCCGTTGACGCCGGCGCAGATCAACATGATTGATGACTTCGCGCCGCGCGGCCAGCTACGCGATTTTGCCGCCGAATGGCAGGGTGCGCATCCGGCAATCGTCTCGTACAGCGCCAAAGGCCAGTTCGACGGTCTGACCATCAATGCCCAGGCGCCGCGCGAAGCCAAGCCTAAGACCGCCACTCAGCCCGCGCAAGCCGCAGTGCCGGGTATTCCTGGTGTCGATAACCTGACCGGCAGCATCAATGCCAACCAGAACGACGGCACTCTGAGCCTGATGTCGGAAAAGGTGCAGTTGGATTTGCCGGGTTATTTCAATACGCCGTTGCTGCCGTTCGATAAGCTCAACTTGCAGGCGCGCTGGAATTTTCAGGACAAGAACGTGCTGTTGCAGATCGATAGCATGAATTTTAGTCAGGATGGTCTGGTGGGTTCGCTCTCAGGCAGTCATTTGTTGCCCCTGGAAGATCGTCACGGCGTGGCCTTGGGCGTGATGGATATGACCGGCAAGATCAGCGAATTCGATCTGAAGAAAATCGCTACTTACCTGCCCATTCATACCCGGGAGCATTTGCGCGACTGGCTGGTTGGCGCACTTAAGGACGGCAAAGCCAAGGATGTGACGATTCGGGTCAAGGGAGATCTGGCGGATTTTCCATTCCGCGCCGATCAGGCCAACGCCAAGCCGAAAGGCGAATTCAGCGTCAACGGGAAAATAGAAAACGCTACTCTGGAATACGAACCGGGCCATTTCGGTCAGGACGGCAAGCAACCGCTGTGGCCGTTGCTGGAAAAGATCAACGGTACCATTGCGCTGGAAGGCAGTCGTTTGCAGATCAAGGCCGACAGTGCGCAGACCTCTTCAGTTACGCTGAGTAATGTGACGGCGACGGTGCCCGATTTGGCATCGCACGACGAGATGTTGTTGATCGATGGCAGCGCTGCCGGTGCGTTGCAGAACTTCCTGCAATTCACCAATAACAGTCCGGTGGCGCACTGGATTGGCGGGTTTACCCGCGAATCTCAGGGCAAGGGCGAGGCCCGGTTGCAGTTGGGTCTGCAATTGCCGCTGTCCCACGCGCTCGACAGTAAGGCCAATGGTGTATTGCAGTTCATGAATAACGATGTGCTGCTGCAAAAGGAGATTCCACCGATTAGCAACGCCAGTGGCAAGCTTGAGTTTAATGAAACAGGCTTTAATCTCAACGGCATCAAGGGAGTCATGCTGGGCGGTCCGGTGCAGGCCAGCGGCGGTACTCAGGCTGATCGCCAGACTGTGATCAAGATCGAAGGCATGGCCGGGATTGACGGCATACGTGCCGATTATCCGGAGCCGGCGATGCAAAAACTGCTATCGCACGCGAGTGGCAGCAGCCGTTACACTGCCACGGTTAGCGAGCGTGATCACCATGTCGAACTGCTGGTCGAGTCCGGTTTGCAGGGAATCGGATTGGACTTTCCTGAGCCGCTGCGCAAGAATCCAAGTGAGGCGATGCCGCTCAAGTTCGAGTGGGTTGGGGTCGCATCCGACGATCCTTCGATAGCGCGCGACGAACTGCGTTTGGCGCTTGGCTCGGCCATTGTCGCGCGTTATCAGCGACAGAAAGAAATCGTCAAGAGTTTCGCTGACAGCGGTGTCAGCAGCCAGCTAAATAGCCAGACAAGCAAGCCTGCAGACTGGAAGTTGCTGCGCGGCGGGATCGGTATCAACGCGCCGCTGCCCGATCCGGAAAGTGGCGTCGCGATTAATCTGAATGCCAAAATTCTTAACGTCGACGCCTGGAACAGCCTGGCCGCTTCCCTGAGCGACGCTAGCGCGGTCAGGCATGGTCAAGAGTCGTCTATGGCCGGCATTGCGCAATATGCCGAACCCAATTTGGTGTCGGCCAGAGCGACACAGCTGATATTGCTCGGCAAGACGCTGGATAATGTGGTGGTCGGCGCCTCCCATGATAAGAATCAATGGCAAGTCAATATCGATTCCAGGCAAGCCTCGGGTTATCTGACCTGGAGCGAATCGCCATCCGGGCACGGTCTGGGCAAAGTGACGGCACGCTTGTCGTCGCTGATCATCCCGCAAGGTGGCGAAGCCGATGTGAGCGAGGTCTTGGAAGGCAAGGGCGGCTCGACTCAGATTCCGGGATTGGATATCATCGCTGATGATTTCCAGCTGCTTGGCAAGAAGCTCGGACGGCTAGAACTGACTGCCGACAATGTTCGCGCCAGTGTCGGCAGCGAATGGCGGATCCACCAATTATCGATCAGGAATCCTGACGCTGAATTAAAGGCGTCCGGCAAATGGACCACCGTCAACAACAACGATAACACCACTAACCTGACCTATGCGCTGGATATTATCGATGCCGGAAAATTGCTGGATCGCTTTGGGTTTGCGCATGTATTACGCGGCACCAAGGGCCATATGGACGGCGAGGTCAGCTGGAAGGGTTTGCCTTTCACCATAGATAGCCCATCGTTGAGCGGCCAGATGAGCCTCGACATGGCCTCTGGGCAGTTCCTGAAAGTCGATCCGGGTGCCGCCAAATTGCTAGGTGTATTAAGTCTGCAATCGCTGCCGCGGCGGCTGACTCTGGATTTTCGCGATATTTTCTCCGAAGGCTTCGCCTTTGACAGTGTGGTCGGCACTGCCGCGATTGTGCAAGGCAAGGCGCATACCGACAACTTCAAGATGCGCGGCGTCGGCGCGACCGTATTAATCGACGGCGTTGCCGACATCGCCCGCGAAACCCAGGACCTGCACGTGGCGGTGTTGCCCGAAATCAATGCCGGTACGGCGTCGGTGGTGGCGCTGGCGATCAATCCGGTGGTTGGTATCGGGGCCTTTCTGGCGCAGTTGTTCCTGCGCGATCCGCTGATGAAGGCATTCACTTTTGAATATAATATCAACGGTGCCTGGAACGATCCGGTGGTGACCAGGCTCGAACGCAAGAGCGAAGCGCCAGCCGCCACTCCTGACCTTTCCTCTGGACGTTGATTTGCAACCAGATGCGCGGGCGAGATCTGTCGGTAAGATGGTTTGTAAGATGGTTTGTAAGATGCGCAGTCGAGACTTGCAGCATGGCGCCGGCCATCGTTGTTGAACGTGTTCTTTTTCCAGTGCAGGAATTCTCACCCATGAGTCAAACTACATCGCAACAACATGCTTCAGACGGCTTTCGTATCGCCGCCGTCCAGATGGTATCGACCCCGGTGATCGATGAAAATATCAACACCGTGCGGCGTCTGGTGTCGCACGCGGCGCAGCAGGGGGCACAGTTGGTCTTGCTGCCGGAATATTGGCCGATCATGGGCATGAAGGAGACCGACAAGCTGGCCGTTGCCGAAACCCTGGATGCAGGCAAGATTCAGGTCTGCATGGCAGAGTTGGCGGCGCAGCTGAAGATTTGGCTGATCGGCGGCACGTTGCCGATGGTGGCCGACGAGGCCGGCAAAGTACTCAACACCACCCTGGTCTATGATTCCAATGGCCAGCGCGTGAGTCGATACGACAAGATTCATTTGTTCAGCTTCACCAAGGACGAAGAATCCTATGACGAGGCGCGCACTATTGCTGATGGCAAGGACATTGTTAGTTTCGAGGCGCCGTTCGGCAAGGTCGGTTTGTCGGTTTGCTATGATCTGCGCTTCCCCGAGCTCTACCGTGCAATGGGCGATTGTGCGCTCATTGTGGTGCCGGCCGCATTTACTTACACCACCGGCAATGCTCATTGGGAAACATTGCTGCGCGCCCGAGCCATCGAAAACCAGTGCTATGTGCTGGCGGCGGCGCAAGGCGGCAAGCATCCGAATGGCCGCCGCACCTGGGGCCATAGCATGCTGATCAGTCCTTGGGGCGACATTAAATCAGTGTTGGCCGAGGGGGAGGGACTTGTCAGTGGCGTCATCGATCCCCATTTCATCAAGGGAGTGCGGGATAGTTTACCTGCGTTGCTTCATCGCAAGTTTTAGCTTGGGCTTTTTGCTCAGCGCGGCAAGCGGCGCCTCCGTGCCGGCAGAAAAACCTGGTTCTCTTGCCAGGTTCTTGTTACGCGACGAGATTATGGCCGTAACGGCGGGGTGCGACTGCCCACGCTCTGGCCGGATGCTCTACAATCCGAATTAATACCACCCACATTAACACTATCGTACATAGCTGGAATACCATGAAGCCATTTGAATCAAACCTGGGCACCTTAGCCATTGCTCGCGATATCCTGTTGACTCCGTTCGGACTGGACGAATCGCGCTTGCTGAAAGCGCTCGGCACCATGTTCACGCACAAGGTCGATTATGCCGATCTGTACTTCCAGTTCACCAAGAGCGAAGGCTGGAGCCTGGAAGAGGGCATCGTCAAGACCGGCAGCTTCTCGATCGACCAAGGCGTCGGCGTGCGCGCCATCTCCGGCGACAAGACTGCATTCTCGTATTCAGATGAAATCTCCGAGCGCGCATTACACGATGCCGCGCTGGCGACCCGCACCATCGCCCGCCAAGGTGCGGGCAAGATCAAGATCGCCGCCGGCATGCAGCACAGCTGTGGCCGTTCGCTGTATCTGCCGCACGATCCGCTGGTGTCGCTGGATGCGACCGAGAAGGTCAAGCTGCTGGAACGCGTCGAGCGCATGGCGCGGGCCAAGGATCCACGGGTGGTGCAGGTCATGGCCGGGCTGGCGGCAGAATACGATGTGGTGCTGGTGGCGCACAGCGATGGCGTCATCGCTGCCGATATCCGGCCGCTGGTGCGGCTTTCGCTAACCGTTATCGCCGAACAGAATGGCCGCCGTGAAACCGGTAGCAGCGGCGGTGGCGGACGTTATAGCTACAACTATTTCAGTGATGCATTGCTGGAGCAATATGCCGCTGATGCGGTTGCTTCGGCATTGGTCAACCTGGATGCGCGTCCGGCGCCTGCCGGTCCGATGACCGTGGTGCTTGGTCCGGGCTGGCCCGGCATCCTGCTGCACGAAGCGATCGGCCACGGCCTCGAAGGCGACTTCAACCGCAAGGGTTCCAGCACCTTCTCCGGCCGCATCGGCGAACGGGTTGCCGCCAAGGGCGTCACGGTGGTTGACGATGGCACGATTGCCGATCGGCGCGGTTCGCTGAATATCGACGACGAAGGCAATCCAAGCCAGTGCACGACGCTGATTGAAGACGGCATTCTGAAAGGCTACATCCAGGATACGATGAATGCGCGTCTGATGAAGATGCCGGTGACCGGCAATGCGCGTCGCGAATCGTTCGCGCATTTGCCGATGCCGCGCATGACCAACACCTACATGCTGGCCGGGGATAAAGATCCGGCAGAAATTTTGGCCTCGGTAAAAAACGGTTTGTATGCGGTGAATTTCGGCGGTGGCCAGGTCGATATCACCAACGGCAAGTTCGTGTTCTCGGCCAGCGAAGCCTACATGATCGAAAACGGCAAGGTCACCTACCCGGTCAAAGGCGCCACCCTGATCGGCAACGGTCCTGACGTATTGAATCGGGTTTCGATGATCGGCAACGATATGCAACTTGATCCGGGTGTCGGCGTGTGCGGCAAGGAAGGCCAGAGTGTGCCGGTCGGCGTTGGTCAGCCGACTTTGCGCATCGATGGCGTGACGGTTGGCGGTACCGCTTAATATGATAAAGGAAGCGGTGGCTACCACCCCGCAGATGGTATGGCACTGGTTGCCGTTCGAGCAATTGAACACAGTACAGTTGTACCAGGCCATGCAATTGCGGCAGCGCGTTTTCGTGCTGGAGCAAACCTGTGCATTTCAGGATGCCGATGGTATCGATTTGCATGCCTGGCATGTCCTCGGTTATTTGCCGAACGGTGAGCTGGGCGCGTATGCGCGCATCGTGCCGCCCGGTAAGGCATTTGAATATCCGTCGATCGGCCGTGTGGTGACTGCGCCAGAATTGCGCGGCAACGGTGCCGGGTACGAACTGATGCAGCAGGCCATGGCGCAAGCCGCCAGGCTGTTTCCCGAGTGCGCCATCAAGATCGGTGCGCAGGCGCATCTGCAGCGCTTTTACGGGCGCTTCGGTTTCCAGGCGGTCGGCGATTTGTACGATGAAGATGGTATCTCGCACATTCAGATGATTGCGCCGCCGTTACGCTAATCTGGCAAAGGTTGCCGTTGGCGGTTTTCCTGCACATCCTGACTTTCACGTTCCAGCAGCGCGCTCTTGCGTTCGACTCCCCACCGGTAACCCGAAAGCGCGCCGTCGCTGCGCACTACGCGATGACATGGTATCGCCACCGCCAGCGAATTGGCGGCGCAAGCCTGAGCAACCGCTCGCACCGCCTTAGGTGCGCCGATGCGGGTAGCGATTTCGGCATAGCTTGCGGTGCTGCCGGCTGGAATCGCACTCAGTGCCTGTCACACCCGTTGCTGAAACGCCGTGCCGCGCACATCCAGCGGCAAGTTCAGGCCCAACGCAGGAGCTTCGATAAAGCCGACTACTTGCGCCACCAGTTGTTCGAAATGGCGGTCGCCGCCGATCAGGGTGGCGCGTGGAAATTTGTCCTGCAGATCCTGCGCCAGTTTATTCGGATCGTCGCCCAGCAGGATTGCGCACACGCCGCGTTGGCTTTGCGCTACCAGGATCGCACCTAGCGAACATGCGCCAATGGCGAAGCAAATCTCGATGTTGGCAGCGCCGGCGCGGTAGTCGCTCGGCGTCATGCCTAAGACTGTTTGCGACGCTTCATAGAAGCGGCTGCTGGAGTTGAACCCGGCATCATAGATGGTCTCGGTCACTGAATGGCTGCGGCCCAAACCGGCGCGGATTTTTTGCGCACGATGGGCATGGGCGTAGCCTTTGGGCGTCAGCCCGGTGACGGCCTTGAATACGCGATGAAAATAGTAGCGACTGAGGCCGGTTTCGGCTGCCAGTATTTTCAGGCTCTGTGGTTCTGCCGCGTTTTCGATACGGCGGCAAGCGTGGGCAACTAGTGCGCTATGTTGGGCCGCTAATGAGGTTCGGTCGGCGCTCCCTTTGCTGGCGCGGTAGCCGGCCGCTTCCGCTGCCGCCGGGGTATCGAAGAATTCGATATTTTCCGGCCGCGGCAGGCGTGTCGGACTACTTGGCCGGCAGTACACGCCGGTGGTCTTCACGGCATACACGAACAATTTGTCAGCAGCCGGATCGCGCGCCTGCACCATGCTCCAGCGCGGATCGCTTTGTGCAGCTTGTTTGTCGGTTTGCCGGTGTTGCGTGAGGGTTCGCACATCTGCTCCCAATGGTTGGTCTTGGCATATACCTTAATATGGTTTGCCGCGCTTGACACTCTGGCTGTTGCTTTCGAATTCCGGCAGCAAAGGATTCCCGGGATTGTTAGGATTGTTAGCGGCAAGCTAACCTGCTTTGCGAAAAGTGAAATTGATCCGCTGCCGCCCCAGTAGCGGATGCCGGGCCTCCTTCAATGGCAAAACGCCGTGATAGCGCAGGCGGTCGGCACCGCCCCATACCACCACATCGCCATGAAACAGCGGCACTCGCTCAGCCTTGTCGGTGCGCGCATGGCCGCCGAACAGGAACAGTGCAGGAATGCCGAGCGAGACCGACACGATCGGGGCTTTGAAGTCCTGTTCATTCTTGTCCTGGTGCATGGACAGTTTGGTGCCGGGTTCGTAGCGATTGACCAGGCAGGCGTCCGGCGCGAAGTCATCGAAACCGGCTTGCGCCGCTGCCGTCTGCGCCAGGTGCAGGAGCGGCGCCGGGATCGCTGGCCAGGGGTGGCCACTGTCCGGATCGGTTGCGGTATAGCGATAGCCGTTGCGGTCGCTAGTCCAGCCGAGCTGGTCGCAATTGGTCAGCGCAACCGACATGCGCAACCCGCCGGGCGTTGTCAGATGCCGAAACGGTGCGGCTTGCCAGATGCTCTCCAGCGCCGACAGTAGTTCAGTCATATGCGATATGGCGAAGCCGCGCAACACAAATGCATGTTGCCCCAGTTGTTGTTGGCGGCGGTCGTTTGGCTCTAGCGAGTCGAATAAATCGAGGTTCATGCAATATTTTTATCAGGTATTGTGAAAGTGCGGGAGCGCGTGAGCGCAGGCGCGACGTATGCGCTTAATTTACCTTATCAGCGCCATGCTGGCGTTCTGCCGGACTATGATTTTCGGTCAATACGAGGCTATCCGGTCAGCTGGATCAAGCTGTTGTGTCAGGGATTGATCTCCGTATGAGGTTTTTTTGATATTGCAACCTGACAATGTTGATTTGTGGCATATCCATAATGTGGTTATCTATAGTGGACCCGGAAATCCGGACAATAGTTTAAGGAGTATCCTGCACTGAACAACGAAGGCAGGATATGAACGAATTAAAACGAAACAGTTTCAG
>NZ_JBIIVN010000154.1:0-6330 GCF_044339385.1 Collimonas sp.
TTCCATGCCGCCAGTCTTCGGTGTAAGAATGATCTTAGCCCCATACGCGGCCATGCTTTGGCGTCGCTCTTCACTCAGATTTTCCGGCATCAGCAGAACCATCTTGTAGCCGCGCATCGCAGCCACCATCGCCAATGCAATGCCCGTATTGCCGCTGGTAGCCTCAATCAGGGTATCGCCAGGTTTGATCTGGCCACGCATTTCAGCATGCTTGATCATCGACAATGCGGGCCGGTCCTTCACCGATCCAGCTGGATTATTACCCTCCATCTTGCCTAGAATAATATTGTTCCGCTGCGCGGCATCGCTGCCGGGAATGCGCTTCAGCTGCACCAGAGGGGTGTTGCCGATTGTGTCGTCAATAGTCGAATAAGGCATAGTTTGATCAAGCGTCTCATGCAAAACGACCATTTTAATATGAGACGTTGTTACGCGTATCGAAGCACAGAAATACAGGCGAAAAATCGGCTACAGGTATTTAATCGCCACGGCAAATAAAAAGCCTCGCGACGTGTCGCGAGGCTTCACACAAATGCACAATACTTCTGGCTGAGGTGGCCGGCATGCCGACAATAACTTAGCGTGCGTTAGCCGTTGGCTTGGATGGGGAGGTTGCAGAAAGCGCGCCGGTCTTTGGATTGTTTTTTTATCGCTCTTCATCTCGGTCTTCATGTCGCTCTTTACATTACTCTTTGGACTATTTTTTTTTATTACTTTCAGCAACGCCTTTCGGCTTGCCGTTAAGTATCAAGCCAGACTGCGACATCCGGGAGGCACTTTTTTCGCCAACTCCCGGGACCCGGCTTTCAAAGTCGGCCCAACTCTTGAAATTGCCGCCCTTACTGCGCTCATCGATAATGCGCTTGGCTTTGGTCGGGCCAATTCCCTTGATATCGGTCAGCGCGGCGAGATCACCCTTGTTGACATCAACCGTGGCAAACGCCAGGCCCGAAGTTGCCATCAATACGCAAAACACCAGCCGTAATCTTGTAAGCATGTGGAACTTCTCCCGTTGATATGATGACGATGAATTATAGTCATCAAGACAGGTTAAATTGCCATTTACACCACAAACCAGAATCTACTTAGCCCAACAACTCTTCCCGGCTGACCGTCGCGGTGCCCAACTTACCGACAACGATGCCGCCGGCTCGGTTAGCCAAAGCGACTGCATCGGCAATCGGCAACCCTGCGCCAAGCATTATCGCCAACGTCGCAATCACTGTGTCTCCGGCACCAGATACGTCATACACCTCGCGCGCCATCGCCGGGAAATGCGTGACATCCTGCGCCGTATATAAGCTCATGCCCTCTTCTGAACGGGTTAACAACAATGCTTCCAGATGCAACGACGCGCGCAGCTTTTGGGCCTTCTCGGTCAATTCGGCTTCACTTTTCCAACTGCCGACAATCCGCACCATCTCGGCTTTGTTCGGCGTCAGCACCGAGGCGCCGATGTAGCGCGAAAAATCATCGCCTTTCGGATCGACGAGAATGCATTTCCCAGCCTGTCTGGCGGCGGCGATCATGTGCGCAACATTCACCAAGCTGCCCTTGGCATAGTCGGACAGCACAATCACCTGATATTCAGAGAGTAATGCATTAAAGCGTGTCAGTTTGTCGCGCAACACGGCGTCGCTCGGCGCTTCTTCGAAGTCGATGCGCAGCAATTGCTGCTGACGACCAATCACGCGCAACTTGATGATGGTGGGGATCGCAGCATCTCTGGTGAGGAAGCTGTTGACGCCCATTTCCGCCAGCAGGCTATCTACGGTGTCGCCCGCCTCATCTTTGCCCACCACTCCGAGCAGGCCCGCTACGCCGCCCAGCGTAGCGATGTTACGCGCCACGTTGGCAGCTCCGCCCAGACGCTCTTCACGCTTTTCGATACGCACCACCGGCACCGGTGCTTCCGGCGAAATACAGCTGACCTCGCCGAACCAATAACGGTCCAGCATGACATCGCCGACCACCAGAATCCGTACCTGGTCGAAAGATGCGGGTATCTTGAAGGCTTGTGTATTGATTGTGCTCATTTTATTCTGCTCGTTTTGCTTACTCGCGCGCCAACACGGAACGGCCGATGCCGTAATACTCGAAACCGATGTCGCGCATTACCAGTGGCTCATACAGATTGCGGCCGTCGAAGACGATCGGCGCTTTGAGGCGAGCCTTGACCTGTTCGAAATCGGGGCTGCGGAAGGTTTTCCATTCCGTGACAATGACCAGCGCATCGGCATCCTGCAGCGCATCGCCTTGATTATCGCAAAAACGAATCCGCTGCAGCGCACCGGGCTCTTCCACAAAGTCTAGTTCCAGCACGCGTCGCGCCTCAGCCATCGCAACCGGATCGTGCACCGCCACAGTGGCTCCGCGGTCGATCAGTTCGCGCAGCAGCACGCGCGAAGACGCTTCACGCATATCATCGGTATTCGGCTTGAAAGCCAGGCCCCACAGCGCAAAGTGCTTGCCGCTCAGATCCGGGCCGAAGCGTTCGGCAATCTTTTGGCCCAGCACATGCTTCTGATGATTATTGACTTGTTCGACGGCACGCAAGATCAGCAACTCCTGCCCGTAATCACGCGCGGTACGCTCCAGCGCCTGCACGTCCTTTGGGAAGCAAGAACCGCCATAGCCGCAGCCGGCATACAAGAAGCTGTAGCCGATACGCGGGTCGGAACCGATGCCGTGTCGCACGGCCTCGATATCGGCTCCCACCTTGTCGGCCAGGTTGGCCAGTTCGTTCATGAACGAAATACGTGTGGCGAGCATGGCGTTCGCAGCATATTTGGTGAACTCGGCGGAACGCACATCCATCCAGTAAGTACGTTCGTGATTGCGGTTGAAAGGCAAGTACAACTGTTTCATCAGTGCATGCGCCTGCTGCCCTTCCGGGCTGTCGTCGCAACCGACGACAATACGGTCAGGCCGCATGAAATCTTCGACCGCAGCGCCTTCTTTCAGGAACTCCGGGTTGGAGACAACGGAAAACGGGATCGGTGCGCCGCTCATTGCACGCGCATCAAGTTCCGCCTTGATCGCCACACGGACCTTGTCAGCGGTACCGACCGGCACCGTCGATTTATCGACAATTACCTTAAAGCCTCTCATGTGTTTACCGATGTTTGCAGCGGCCGCCAACACATATGTCAGGTCGGCAGAACCATCTTCATCCGGCGGCGTACCGACTGCGATAAACTGGATCTGACCATGGGCCACGCTGGCGGCGATGTCGGTCGAAAAATGCAAGCGGCCGGCGGCCCGATTGCGGCTAACGATTTCCGCCAGGCCCGGTTCGTGAATCGGAATGCCGCCACTGTTGAGCATGGCAATCTTGCGTTGATCAAGATCCAGACAAAATACATCGTTACCCAATTCGGCCAGGCAAGCACCTGTAACCAAACCAACATAACCAGTGCCGATAATAGTAATTTTCATGTTATTCCGTGGTACCGTTTTTTCGTGCAATTCAACCGATTGTAGGTGGGCAGGAAACCTTGCCCGCCTGCCTTAAGATTAATTCATTACGTTCAATTCTTCCGTCCGACGCGGCGGATAGGTTTCCCAGCGACTGCAGCCCGGGCACTGCCAATAAAACTGGCGCGCTTTGAAACCGCAATGGCTGCATTGGTAGCGCGCCAGCTTCTGCGTGTATCCATGTACCAGATTCTTCACCACGGAAAGTTCGGAGTGCATTTCCGGCGTGATCTTCATCAGCCGAGCCTCCAGCAATTTATCCAGTCCCAGCAGGGTCGGCGTGCGTCGCAATTCGTCACTAACCAGCTGATTGGTAGCGTCAACCCCATCAAGCTCCAAGACTGCTTTGAATACCACTTCCAGCAAATCGATTGACGATGCCTCAGCCAGATAGGAGCGCAGTAGATTAACGCCTTCATGCGGCCGGCCAACGGCGCGATAGCCGTCCATCAGGCGCTGCGCCACCAGTGCCACGTGCGGCACACTTTGCTGTTCGACCCGGCGCCAGACTTGCAATGCTGCTTCGACGTCGCCTTTGGCCAAATGCACATCGCCCAGCAGCATGGTAGCGCGTACGCTGTTACGGTCGTTGCTGAGCGCTTTCTCCAGCAAGGACATGGCACCTTCGGGATGGCAGTCGACCAGTGCATCCTGCGCCAGTTCGCAATAGAACTGGGCGATTTCCTTTTGCCGTCCGCCAGCCCCCGATTGCTGCAAAGCCTGCGCCGCCTCGATGGCGCGCACCCATTCCTTTTCGCGCTGATAGATTTCCAGTAATGCGCGGCCCGCTTGAGCGCCATACTGGCTGCCAACGAGCAGATTGAAACTTTCTTCGGCGCGATCAAGCAAACCGGCCTTCAGGTAATCCTGGCCCAATTCGTACTGCGCGTGCATGCGATGTTCTTGCGCCAGATCCGGGCGCGCCAGCAGATTCTGGTGAACCCGGATCGCGCGCTCTGTTTCGCCGCGACGGCGGAACAGGTTGCCTAGTGCGAAATGCAGCTCGGCAGTTTCCGGATCGAGCTTGACGATCTCAATGAAGGCATCAATCGCCTTATCGGGTTGTTCGTTCAGCAGAAAATTCAAACCCTTGAAGTATCCTTTGGGCAAACTGCGTGATTCGGATACCAATTGATTGATATCGACACGTGCAGCGACCCAGCCTAGTCCGAAAAAGACCGGGATACCGAGTAACCACCAAATTTCAAATTCCATACGGGCTTGTGATGTGCTTTAAGCGTGACTTGAATCAGCGGAGACATGCCGACCGATCAAACTCTTGAATTTCCGTTCGCTACGGCTACCCTGCGAGTTCAATACCTGGCGGCATTATATATTTTTGATGCTGTCCGGTTGTGGTGCTTGCAATTGCGCCAGACGCTGCGCTTCTTGTTCTTTCTGCATCGTAGCCAGGGCCTTTTGGGTTTTAGAGGCGGTGCGGCGATGACGGAACACCGACGGCGCCATTGCCAGCACGCCAAGAATCGCACCAAATACGAAAAATCCGAGCAGGAACAGTACCAGTGGACCAGTCTGCGTCACACCGGGGAAGAACTGCAATGCGACATTACTTTTGTTTTGCAGCGCAAACCCGAAAAAAACGATGAACAGCAGAACCGACAAGATTCTGGAAATAATTTTCATGATACTTTTTCCGTTTGATTGAGTAAAAATTGCTTAGCTATGCTGGGCAGGCAGTGTGCAGCCTTCATTGTTATTGCCATTTTTACAAATCCATAACCACCATATAAACAATATTAACGTCAAATGGCGCGAAATTGTACGTGAAAAAAACGGCATCCGCAGATGCCGTTTCGATTTGCACTCACAACTCAGTCTTCTTGAATCGGTTGCCCGACCATCGCATCGACTCGTTCACGCAATTCCTTGCCTGGCTTAAAATGCGGCACCCGTTTTTCGGGAACCATCACCTTGTCGCCGGACTTTGGATTGCGTCCGATACGCGGCGGCCTGCGATTCAACGCAAAACTGCCAAAACCACGAATCTCGATACGTTGACCGGTTGCCAGAGCATCGGCCATTGCATCGAGTATGGTTTTGACCGCGTAATCCGCATCTTTAGCTATCAGTTGCGGATTACGCTCGGCCAAGCGGGCAATCAGCTCCGACTTTGTCATTAGCTTTACTCGCTTAGTTGTTGCTTAGTTCTTGTTGTCGAGCTTTGCCTTCAACAATGCACCCAAGCTGGTGGTGCCGGAAGCGGCATTGGAGTCCGAAGCCGAAGACAGCTTTTGCATTGCTTCCTGGGTTTCAACGTTGTCTTTCGCCTTGATCGACAGCTGGATGCTGCGAGCCTTGCGATCGATGTTGATGACCATGGTTTCGACAGTATCGCCGACCTTCAGGTGCGTACCGGCATCTTCCACGCGATCGCGGGAGATTTCGGAAGCGCGCAGGTAGCCTTCGACTTCATCCGACAACTGGATCACTGCGCCCTTAGGCTCAACCGACTTGACCGTACCGGTAACCAGTGCGCCCTTGTCGTTCATTGCAGCGAAGTTGTTGGATGGATCATCTTCCAGTTGCTTGACGCCCAGGGAAACGCGCTCACGCTCAACGTTGATTGCCAGAACGATGGCTTCCAGCTCGTCACCCTTCTTGAAGCGACGAACGGCTTCTTCGCCGGTTTCAGTCCAGGACAGATCCGACAGATGCACCAGACCGTCGATGTCACCGGCCAGGCCGATGAACACGCCGAAGTCGGTGATCGATTTGATCGCGCCCTTAACTTTGTCGCCCTTCTTGTGGGTAACAGCGAAGTCGTCCCAAGGATTAGCCTTGCATTGCTTCATGCCCAGGCTGATACGGCGGCGGCCTTCGTCGATTTCCAGA
>NZ_JBIIVN010000155.1:0-6316 GCF_044339385.1 Collimonas sp.
GCACATCAACCTGACCGGCGATTACGTTTGGCGCCAGAACCGGAAGGTCGACGAGGGGCAATTTCGACCGCTACGGACGCGGGGAAATCCTTAACGTACGATTTTTTCCGCTTCCCCTATTCTCCCCAATAAAGACCATTTTGCTGCCGCGTGTCTCATTTGCGTCCCACCTGGCGCCGACATCGCTGCCCATGATCTGATGTACGCCCTGAAATACCACTTTGCGGTCTGCCCCATCCATCCACAATACGCCTTTGTAGCGCAACATGCGCGGTCCGTAGACTTGCACCAGGCCACCCAGGAATTCGTCGAGACGGGCGGTATCGAAAGGCCTCGCACTTTTGAAAACAAAAGCCGCAATGTCATCGTCGTGATGCGCATGATGGTGGTCATGATGATGGCCCTCGCTCTAACCCTCGTGGTGATGAGACGGATGATCGCAATCGTCGCCGCTGTGAGCGTGCGCGCGTTCCTCGGTCGCCAAAAAATCAGGATCGATCTCCAGTTTGGCGTTCAGGTTGAAGCCGCGGATATCCAGGATTTCTTCAATCGGCGTGTGCTGCGGGTCAAGCGTAATGATCGGCGCGCGCGGATTGATGCGTTTCAGACGCGTTGTCAGGGCGGCGACTTCTGCGGCTCCGACCAGGTCGGTTTTGGATAGCAGCAGCTTGTCGGCAAAACCAACCTGGCGCTGCGCTTCTTCTTGCTGATCGAGCTGCGCCATCGCATGCTTGGCGTCGACCACGGTGACAATCGCATCCAGCATGAAATGCATCGCCACTTCGTCGTCGACGAAGAAGGTTTGCGCCACCGGGCCAGGATTGGCCATACCGGTGGTTTCGATGATCACCCGGTCGAAGTTGAGTTCGCCTGCCGTGCGGCGGCGCGCCAGCGTGCTCAATGCGACGATCAGGTCGCCGCGCACGGTGCAGCAGATGCAACCGTTATTCATTTCAACGATCTGCTCGCTGCTGTCCTGCACCAAGATTTCATTATCGATATTTCCCTGACCGAACTCGTTTTCAATGACAGCAATCTTGTGGCCGTGCTGCTGTTGCAGGATACGGTTGAGCAAGGTGGTTTTGCCGGCGCCGAGAAAGCCGGTGAGTATGGTGGTCGGGATCAGTGCCATAGTCTTATTCCGGAAAAAGAAAAACGAAGAAGGAGTCGTAGCGGTTCGACGATCTGAGTGCCGCCGGTGGATTAGTGAACGCAGTCGGCGCACCAGCCTTTGATGGTCAGTTCGATCTCATGGCCCTGAAAGCCATTGCCCAAGGTGTTTTGCAGAGTCTGCTGCAATTGCTTACGTAGCGCCGCGGGGCTGCTGTGGTCGTGGCTGTTGCCTGCAGCCAGTACGCTATCGAGAAAATTGGCGTCGCCGCTGCCGTCCAGGCAAAACACCTTGGCGCAGCGCGTGCATTTGAAGTGCCCGTGCTGGTGCTGCGCCTGCTCTGAATTGCCGTGATGGCGGCTATCGCTGTGCTCGGTGCCGGCGCTATAGCGGAACACGCGATCATCGCCAGCGATCTTGTGGGCCAGGCCGGCATCTGTCAGGCAATCGAGTGCGCGATACAGGGTCACCCGATCCATATCAACGAATTGGTCTTGCATGTCTTGATGCGAGGAAGCACAGCGCGCCTCCAACAGCGTAGCAAGTACTTTGGTGCGAGCCGGGGTAATACGCACGGCGACCTCGCGTAGTTGTGCTTCCGCCAATGCTGCCGCGTGTCGATCAGGGCCGTCCGCGGCTGCAGGTGCAGCGCGGACGCTGGCAGATTTGGATTTTGAGCTTGGGTTCATGGCTGCAATGATGAAAGGTAGAACTTCAATTATGCCGCAAAATGCAATTCAGTTGCATATTTGATGCAATTCGCGATCCGCGCTTCCGGCCAGTGCCACACGATACTCGGCGCGTGTGCGAGGCGGCGGGCGTCTGGCAAGGAATGGCGATCATTTATCCGGAATTTTTCTTGCGCGCGGGTGGGCTGAGTCATAGACCTGAGCCAGGCGCTGGAAATCCAGCGCGGTGTAGACCTGCGTGGCGGCAATCGACGCGTGTCCCAGCAGCTCCTGCACCGCGCGCAAATCGCCTGAACCTTGCAGCATGTGAGAGGCGAACGAGTGGCGCAGCACATGTGGGTGTACATTGCTGGCCATGCCGAGCGATTGCGCATGATGCTTCAGACGCAGTTGCATCACTCGCGGCGACATGCGAGTGCCGCGTTCGGTCAGGAACAATGCGTAAATATCGCTACCCAGATCAGCTTTGAGCAGTGTTTGCCGCTGCGGCAGCCACGCTGCAATCGCCTGTAATGCTGGTTTCCCTACCGGCACGCTGCGCTTCTTGCTGCCTTTGCCGGTCACGGTCACCTCTGCCGTATCAAAATCGATCCAGCCCGCCGATTCGTAGCCGTCCTGACGCGTGTAACGCCAATCCAATCCTGCCAGTTCGGAGACGCGCAGGCCGCTGGAGTAAAGTAATTCGAACATCGCCTGGTTGCACAAGGCGATGCTTGATCCTGCTTCGACCAGCGGGTTGCCGCTGGCGACCAGGTGGATTGCATCGTCTGCCGCCAGGGCTTTCGGCAATGACTTGGCGCGCTTCGGTGCTTTGACGCCATCGACCGGATTGCTATCGACCGTGGTTTGCTCTGCCAGCCATGCAAAAAAGCCGCGCCAGGCCGACAACTTGCGGGCAATCGAACTCGGGCTTAAACCACGCGAGTGCAATTGCGCGGCAAACTTGCGGATCTGGACGTGCGTGACGGTGGCATAGTTCCAATCTTCGCCAAGCCCTTGCAGCAGGCCCGCCAATTCACTGAGGTCGCGCGCGTAATTGCTGATCGTGTGCGGCGACAACTGACGTTGACCAGCCAGCCTATCGAGATAGGCGGGCAGATATCCTTGGTTAATGGTAGCGCTCACGGTGTCAGGACAAGATGATTATTCGAGTAAGCAGGTCAACGCAGCACTGCTCGTCTGGCCAATCTGTACCAGAAAGTCGGTTGCCATATCGGCGCTGAAGCGTTGCGGGTCGGGCGAGGCCAGCACCAGCAGGCCGAAGGTTGTCGAGTCGTTTCGTAACGGCAGCATAGCGATCGACTCGACGCCCGGCTCCAGCCACGACGCTGCCTTGAAATCATTATTGCTGCCGCAAAACGGCATGCTCAGTCCGTTAGCAAAAATCCTGGCATCCTCTGATGCAGGTACGGCAACCCAGGTGTGCGCATAACATGCGGCAACACCCCAGAGGCGTAACGTCGCCTGTGGTACGGCGAAAGTGCTGCGTAGTGCCTCGATCAGCGTATGCGGCAGATCGGCATCGTTGCGCGCCAGCAGCAGGCTGCGTGTCCAGTTATGCAGCTTGTGCGTGGTCATATCGTTTTCTTGGGCATTGCGGACCATCTCGGCAAGCCGCAAATCTTGGACCTTTATTTTTTCGCGCAATACTGCCATTTGCCGTTCCTGTAACGATATGGCCCGCCCCAGCAGAGGGCTGCTGAGCCTGATCTTAGCCAGCAGTTCTGCGTGTTCTTCAAAAAAATGTGGCGAGTCGATCAGATATCGGGCGACAGTATCGGGATCAAGATGGCTGGTCATGTGGTGTGTGGATGATGAAAGGATTTGACTAAATTTGACTCATCGAGCTGAGTAACAGAGTTTGAGTTTGAGTTTGAGTAACCGAGAATAATCAAGAGTACACCGCTAGCGTGTCGACTGACAACCTTGAATCTCCTCTGGTATCAACACGATCAGACGATACAATAAAAAAGACCCACATGGTTTCCCATGCGGGTCTTTCACATTCCAGGTCAAGCAACCTCACCCGCGCACTGCTGCGGATCCGGTCAGCTTAAATTAGAACTTGTGGCGGATACCAACAGTAACTGCTGTTTGGTTGTTTGCTGCGCCAGTGCCGCTACCTTCAACGCCTGGATTAACTGCGTTCTTGGCTTGCAGGAACGAAGCGAATGCATACAGGTCGGTACGCTTAGACAAGAAGTAGTCTGTACCCAGGTTGTACTGGATCAGCTTACCTGTGTTGTTCAGAGCCGAGGTGTCAGGAACGAAAGTCAGCTTGTTGTACTGAACTGCGGCCAACAGGTGCAGAGGAGCAGTCACAGCGTAGTTAACGCCCAGTTCGAAGATGTCAGCTTTGCTGTTGTTGATCGAACCAACGCTGTAGAAGTTAGGAGTACCTGAAGCGGCCGACAGAGCTGCTGTGCCGTTCCATGCGCTAGCCAGTGGCCGCTTGGCGCGCGACCAGTTACCGTACAGACGTGCTGGGCCGGCTTGGTAGCTAGCGCCCAACGAGAATACCTTCAGAGCTGTATCGCCTGGGTTGCCGACGAAATTTGGCGCGCTGTTAACCAGGGAAACGTCGCTAGGAGTAGTACCCTTCTTCGATTGGTGGTAAGCAGCGTACAGACCCAGTGGGCCGTTGGCGTACTGACCGCCCAGACCGAACGATTGGCCGCTCGATGTCTGACCAGCCGTTTCGCCGAAACCATAGATCAGGCTACCGGTGAAACCGGCTACGTTAGGAGTGTTGTAGCGGATCGAATTGTTGGTACGTGTACCTTCCAAACGGTCCAGATTGTGGCCAACTGCGCCAGTCACGCCGCCGAAGTCTTGAACCGAAGTCCATTGGCTCACGTCGCCCAGGACGTCAGTTTGACGACCCAGCAGCACGGAACCGAAGTCGCCGCCCAGACCGACAACCGATTTACGACGGAACAGAGTTGTCGAACCAGTGTCGCTTTGCAGAGCGCCAGTGTCATTGCGGAAACCAGCTTCCAATTGGAACAGAGCCTTCAGACCGCC
Source organism: Collimonas sp. (assembly GCF_044339385.1). Lineage (NCBI taxonomy): Bacteria > Pseudomonadati > Pseudomonadota > Betaproteobacteria > Burkholderiales > Oxalobacteraceae > Collimonas > Collimonas sp. The sequence continues at coordinate 4,825 of NZ_JBIIVN010000155.1, forward strand.
GCCCAGATCTTCAACGCCCTTGAAACCCAGACGCGAACCTTGGATAACGCCGGAGTCAACGCTGAATTTGCTGCCGTTAGCGGACGATGTGCCGTTTGGACCGGCATTTGCAGTCGAAACCTTGTTCGCGTAAGTGATGCCGGTATCAACGATACCGTAGATGGTTACGGAGCTTTGAGCTTGTGCTGCACCTGCGATTGCGCCGAGTACGGCCAGTGCGATTAGTGATTTCTTCATTTGACATCCTTTATTGAGAAAACTGTCTTGAGGATCCGTACATCTTGCCGGATGGATGAACATTAAGGGCTCTCGCTGTCCATGCCTGCGGTTTGGTTTGCTGTGAGGTTATAAATTGGTCGAAATTGGGGAGTAATGTTAATTGTGTTGTATTTATGTGACATTTGGTGCGGACGAACGCAGGCCAGGCTAAGTTTGGCCGGGCTTTGCGTTGCCGATGAGCGGAGGGGGTGGTGAGGGGATGAGAAGTTATTTGCGGTTGCGCAAGCTGGCGCTCGGCGCTACCACCGCGGCAAAGCTTTGCGTTTTAAGCCTGCCCAATACTTATACTGATGTTCGCAATGTACTTCAAAATTTCTTATTTCCGATCATTCTCGGGCTACATACCGATAATTTTTCTTCCCGATCAAGAATTAATGCGTCTGAACCGGGGAGCTTGGCTGGCATGTAGCCCCCATGCAAGTTGTGACTTAGAACTTGTGGCGGATACCAATAGCAACCGCGGTCTGGTTGCTATTGCCTTCACTGTTCTGCAAAGCCGGGGCCTTGATGTCACCGACATAGGCACCGTATTTACCGGTTGCATACGATGCCAGCGTATAGAGATCGGTGCGCTTGGACAGGTGATAGTTTACCCCCAGGTTCAATTGCGTGACCTTTGGTTTACGGGTGTCGCCTTCGATCTTCATGTTGCTTTGCTGGACTGCCGCTAACAAATGCAACGGTTCCGTTACAGCATAGTCTACGCCCAGTTCGAACACGTTTTGCTTGAACAGTTCAGGAACATTGACGCGCGAGTAGTTGCCGTACAAGCGTGCAGGACCGGCTTGATAACTTGCACCCAGACTGAGTGTTTTGTTGACTGTGGTGCCGTCAAGACTGGCGCCTGGCAGAGCCGCTGGCATCAGGCCGCTGGCGGCAGCGATGCCAGAAATCAGGGTATCGCTAGGGTTCGCGCCGAATTTCGACTGGTAGTAACCGATGTAAGCTCCCAATGGACCGTTGTCGTAGGTGGCGCCGGCACCGAAGGACTGGCCAGCAGAGTTTTGACCTGCCTGTTCGCCGAAGCCATAGATCAGGCTACCCTTGAGGCCTGCCATATTTGGCGAGTCATAGCGGATCGCATTTTGTGTGCGGATACCTTGCAGGCGATCGAGCGAGGGTGTGCTGGATTTTGTGTAAACGGAATTTCGTTTAATTCGGCTTCATCCGTTCTTCAAACTGGATAGTGAAGCGGTTAAGTGCTCCCTTCCAG
>NZ_JBIIVN010000156.1:0-6242 GCF_044339385.1 Collimonas sp.
CGCCGCCCTTGCCGATCACGTCACGGATCTTTTCCGGATTGATCTTGATGGTGATCAGGCGCGGTGCGAAATCGGACAGCTCGGCTTTACCGTGCGGTACCGCTTCCTGCATCTTGCCGAGGATATGGATACGGCCTTCCTTGGCTTGCGCCAAAGCGACCTGCATGATTTCCTTGGTGATGCCCTGAATCTTGATATCCATCTGCAATGCAGTAATACCGTTAGCGGTACCGGCCACCTTGAAGTCCATGTCGCCGAGGTGATCCTCATCGCCCAGAATGTCCGTCAGGACGGCGAACTTGCTACCTTCCTTGATCAGGCCCATGGCGATACCGGCGACGTGCGATTGCATCGGCACGCCGGCATCCATCAACGCCAGGCAGCCGCCGCAGACCGAAGCCATCGACGACGAACCGTTCGATTCAGTGATTTCCGACACCAGGCGCACCGAGTAGCTGAAATCTTCCGGTGCTGGCAGCGCAGCTTGCAAAGCACGCTTGGCCAAAGCGCCGTGACCGATTTCACGGCGCTTTGGCGTACCAACGCGGCCGGTTTCGCCAGTAGCAAACGGTGGCATGTTGTAGTGCAGCATGAAGCGGTCCGAGTACTCTCCCATCAGCGCGTCGATCTTTTGTTCGTCGCGTGCGGTACCCAGCGTGGCAACCACCAGCGCCTGCGTTTCACCGCGGGTGAACAATGCCGAACCGTGAGTACGCGGCAGAACGCCGGTACGGATCGTGATCGGACGCACAGTACGTGTATCGCGGCCATCGATACGCGGCTCGCCTTCGAGGATCTGCGAACGGACGATCTTGGCTTCCAGATCGAACAGAATGCCGCTGACTTCCGCCGAATCCGGCGCAGCAGCGCCGATCGATGCAGCTTCTGCCGCCAGATCCGCGTTGACTTCAGCGGTAGCGTCTTTCAACTTGGTAGTACGGGCTTGCTTGTCTTTGATTTGGTAAGCTGCACGCAGCTTGGCTTCACCGAAATGCGCAACGCGAGCGATCAGCGCGTCATTCTTCGGTGCCGGGCTCCACTCGACTTCAGGCTTGCCGCCATCGCGCACCAATTCATGGATCGCATCAATCAAAGCTTTCGATTGCTCGTGACCGAATACGACCGCGCCCAGCATGATTTCTTCAGACAATTGCTGGGCTTCCGATTCCACCATCAGCACGGCAGTTTCAGTACCGGCAACCACCAGGTCCATCTCGGACTTGGTCAACTGCGATGTGGTCGGATTCAATACGTACTGACCGTTGATATAACCAACGCGAGCAGCACCAACCGGGCCTGCGAAAGGAATACCGGCAACCGACAGGGCTGCCGAAGCGCCGATCATTGCGGCGATATCTGGATCGATTTCCGGATTCACCGACAGCACGTGAATGATGACTTGCACTTCATTCAGGTAACCTTCTGGGAACAGCGGGCGGATCGGACGATCGATCAGACGCGATGTCAGGGTTTCTTTTTCGGAAGGACGGCCTTCGCGCTTGAAGAAACCGCCCGGGATACGGCCAGCTGCGTAGGTCTTTTCAACATAATCAACGGTCAATGGGAAAAAATCCTGACCTGGCTTGGCATCTTTGCGTGCCACAACGGTAGCCAGCACAACGGTATCTTCGATTGATACGATCACTGCGCCGGAGGCTTGACGAGCGATCTCGCCAGTTTCCAGCGTGACCTGATGCTGACCATACTGGAAGGTCTTAGTAACTTTATTAAACACGGTATATCCTTCTCATCAGTTGGGGGCGGAGTAATTCGCTGCAAGCGAACGCTTGCGACTCTTAAACTCTTTCCCGCAATTGTTTATTTGCCGACAGATTTTCAGGCGCTGTCGCTCACCTCACCACAGACGCTTCATCGCTGGCTAGCGCCAATGAATTGCCGTCTCCTTGCTTAGTACCAACTTCTTGCTTCTTGAAACTTGTGCAGATAAGCCGCAAAAAAGCTGCTGCCAAAAGCAAAAATGCCCGCATCAGAGACTGATACAGGCATTTTTTCAACTTATCGACGGACCAAGGACATTGTAGCGACATATCGAAACAGGATGTCGCAGAAAATAACCGGGGCCGACGACGAGTCTCGCACTGACGATTACTTACGCAGGCCGAGTTTTTCGATCAGCGAACGGTAACGGTTCAGGTCCTTACCTTTGAGGTAGGACAGCAGGCTCTTACGACGGTTAACCATCATGATCAGACCGCGGCGGGAATGGTGATCCTTGGCGTGGGCCTTGAAGTGGCCGTTGAGGTCGTTGATACGGGCTGTCAGCAGCGCAACTTGCACTTCTGGGGAGCCGGTGTCGTTTTGACCGCGCGCATTATCAGCGATAATAGCGGCCTTAGCTGTTTTTTCGATAGCCATGCTTTACCTTTCACAAGCGGTGTACAAAGTAAGGGCTATACGGAATGCAACCCTGAACCTTATGCACCGTGAACAACGATTAATGAATCCGGCCATATCTGACCAGACCGGCAGTATATAGCAAAATTCCTGCCGATTCAAATACTTAGCGCGACGCCAACAACATTCTTTTAGGAGCATTACCATGAAGCAGTTTTACTCGCCCCTGTTAGCCGGCATGCTGCTGACGCTGACCGGCTGCGCCTCGCTGATGGCGCCGCCGGTCAGCCCCGGCGAGCCAGAGACACAGGTGCTGGCACGGCTTAGCAAACCAAGCGGGACTTATCAAGACGGCAATGATGTATTATTGGAATATGCACGCGGCCCCCTTGGTCAAGCCACGTACATGGCCAGAATCGGCCCTGACCAAAGATTAATCTCGTACGAACAAGTGCTGACCCTGGAAAAATTTGCCACCATCAAGGTCGGCCAGTCCAACCGGGCAGATGTACTACGCACCATAGGCAAACCGTTCGAGACAGTCTACTACGACCGCATCAAGCTGAACGGCTGGAACTACGCCTACAAAGAGGCGGGCGTGTGGAACTCCGAGATGACCGTCTACTTCGACGATAGCGGCATTGTTCGCAAACTGGAAAACGGCCCGGATCCGCGCTTTGAGCATAGCCGATTCGGCAGGTAAATACCTGTCACTGACAGAAAGTCCCTCGCACATGATAAAACTTCCCGATTACCAGCGCACCCAGGCGATGCTTTCAAGCACGGTCCAAGAGTGGTTCAAGCAACGCTCGGGCAGCAAGGGCGCCGCCCTTGCGTTCTACACGCTATTCTCAATGGCGCCGATGCTCATACTCGTCATTGCGATTGCCGGCGCGGTATTCGGGGAAGAAGCGGCGCGCGGGGAGATTTTCGGCCAATTTTCGGGACTGATCGGGGCCACTGGTGCCGATGCCATCCAGCTGTTGCTGGCCGCAGCCCATAAAAACCAGTCGGGCCCGCTGGCAGCCATCATTGCGGTGGCCGTGCTGCTGGTCGGCGCCACCACCGTGTTTTCTGAATTGAAGGATAGCCTGGATGAAATCTGGTATGTCGAGCGCGCCCGCCAGTCCGGCTTGATGTCCTTGATAAGGACGCGCCTGCTGTCGTTTGGACTGATCCTGGTGCTGACCTTCCTGCTGCTGACCTCACTGGTGGTAAGCGCGGCACTGGCCTTACTGGCCAAGTATCTGGGTGGCATCTGGATTAACGTCACGACGATTTTCTCACCACTGTCGCAGCTGTTTGCATTTGCCGTGATCGCCAGCCTGTTTGCCTCGATCTTCAAGATGCTGCCACAGACCAAGCTGCCGTGGCGCGATGTCTGGATCGGTTCGATCGGCACGGCCGCCCTGTTCGTGCTGGGCAAGTACCTGATTGGCATCTACCTCGGCGACAGCGGCATTGCCTCCAGTTATGGTGCCGCCGGTTCGGTGATTGCGCTGCTGCTGTGGATTTACTATTCAGCGCAAATTTTCTTTTTTGGCGCGCAATTCACACGCCAGTACGCGCTGTTCTTCGGCAGTCTGCAACACCTTAATCCTGATGCGGGCAAACCGGCAGCAGTGACCGTCAATCAATCCTGATCGGGCTTACCACATGAAAGGCTAGCAACCGTGCCCGGCCTACTCCTGGTTTAATCCTGATATAGCTCCAGCCCGCGCTCTGACAAGCGCAGGATGCGGCCGCAGCGGCGCGCCAGTTCGATATCGTGGGTTACGATCACGAAAGCCGTACCCAATGTCTGCGACAGTTCCAACATCAGATCGAAAGTCAATTGCGCGGTCGCGCGGTCGAGGTTGCCGGTCGGCTCGTCTGCCAGCACGCAAGCGGGCTTGGTGACCAGCGCCCGCGCCAGAGCAACCCGCTGACGCTCGCCGCCGGACAATTCGCCCGGCACGTGGATCACCCGCTCTGCCAGTTTGACCCGCGCCAGGATCGTGCGCGCCTGTTCCTGCGCATCGGCACGCTTGAGACGGCGGATCATCAGCGGCATCGCCACATTGTCGAGCGCGGAAAATTCCGGTAGCAGATGATGAAACTGGTAGACGAAACCGAGCGCGGTATTGCGCAAGTCGCCACGCGCCTTTTCGCCCAGAGCTGTGAAGTCATTGCCGAGCAGGCTGACGCTGCCTGCGCTCGGCGTGTCGAGCCCGCCCAGCAGATGGAGCAAGGTTGACTTGCCCGATCCGGAGGCCCCGACGACGGCCACCTGCTCGCCCTTGGCGACATCGATATCGATACCGCTCAACACCTTGACCGAATAACTGCCCTGAGCAAACGTCTTGCCCAGATTGCGACAGGACAACACGATATCGTTATTTGTTTGATTGTTTGTGTTGGTATTACTCATAACGCAAAGCCTCAGCAGGTTTCACCCGGGCCGCCCACCAGCTCGGATACAGGGTAGCCAGGAAAGCCAGCACCACAGCAACGCTGCCGATGGTCCAGACGTCCGGCCAACGCAGGTCTGATGGCAATTCGGTAATCACGTAGATGCTCTTCGGCAGGAACTGCACATGCAGCATGCGCTCGATGAACGGCACGATAACGTCAATATTCAGCGCTACCAGCACGCCGAGGCCGATCCCGATGGCTGCGCCTATCAGCCCCACAAGCGCGCCCTGAATCATGAAAATCTTCATGATTGATCGGGGCGAGGCGCCTAGCGTACGGAGAATTGCAATGTCAGCCTGCTTGTCAGTCACCGTCATCACCAACGTCGACACCAGATTGAACGCGGCTACCGCAATAATCAGTGTCAGGATGATGAACATCATGCGTTTTTCGGTCTTGACGGCAGCGAACCAGTTACTATTCTGCTGGGTCCAGTCGCGCAGATACAAATTCGGCGGCAAGGTGGTTACCAACTGCTGCACCACCTGCGGGGCCTGCAACATGTCTGTAATTTTCAGGCGAACGCCAGACGGCGAATCCTGACGAAACATCTTTTCTGCGTCGGACAATTGAATGAAAGCGAGCGTCGAGTCATATTCAAAATGACCGGCCTCGAAAATACCGGCAACCGTGAACTGCCGCAGACGGGGGATCACACCCGCCGGCGTTACCTGGCCTTGCGCCGCCATCAGCGTTACCTTGTCGCCAACTCCGACGCTCAGCGCGCGCGCCAATTCGATACCGAGCACGATGTTGAACTCTCCCGGCTTCAGATCATTAAAGCTGCCCTGCCTGATCTTGCTCGCCACTTCGGACACCTTCGGTTCTTCTGAAGGCAGCACGCCGCGTACCGCGACACCCCGCAGCACGCCGTCATGCAATAGCAAGGCCTGGGCATCGACATATGGCGCTGCGCCGATTACCTCCTTGTTCTTGAACGCATCCTTGGCAACTGCATCCCAATTCTGCATCGAACCGGAGGCGTCGAACACCTCGATATGCGCCAGTACCGACAACATACGGTCGCGCACATCGGTCTGGAACCCGTTCATCACCGACAACACCACGATCAACGCTGCCACGCCCAGAGCGATGCCGGCCATCGAAATCAGCGAAATGAAGGAAATAAAACTGTTGCGGCCGCTACGCTTGCCCGCGCGGGTATAGCGAATACCGACCAACCACTCAAACGGTAAATTTTTTAACATACTCAACGCATGACTCCCGAAATCAGCACGCAGTTTGCCATAATTTGGAAAATTTCACGGCGTTTTCCGGTAATTCGATTAATTGTCGATCAATTGGCCTGAGCTCCCCTCGATTTTTCGTCTTCCAACAGGTGGCTTTTATGCCGCCTGTTTTTCCTGATGTTGCTCAGTGAGCCAGTCATCTAAATACTGGCAGGGTGAACGATAGCCAAGCGTCGAATGCTG